>NZ_JALBGW010000008.1:0-89593 GCF_023006485.1 Neorhizobium sp. BETTINA12A | reverse complement strand
CCCGGCACCGTCGAGCATGTGGGTGGTGACGCCCACCGTGCGGGCGAAATCCCGCCAGCGCGCCCAGCCTGCCAGTTCTTCCTCGTTGTCGCTGAGATAGAGGAGGCCGCAGCGCCGGAAGCCGGTCTCCTCGCCGGTCTCGGCGGCGAAGCGTTCCCACAGGTCGAGGCTTTTGGTCGCCATCGGAAGTTCGCGCGCATCGCGGTTCTGCTGCCGGCACCAGCCCCAATTGCGGCTCGATTGCTCGGCGCCGATCCGCCCCTTTTCGATGAGCGCCACCTTAAGGCCGCGTCGGGCGAGATAATAAGCCGTGAAGACGCCGACGATACCGGCACCGATCACGACCGCGTCGGCGGAACGCGGCAATCCGGCATCGGTTTCGACGAGCGTGAGCGGTGCTGGCATGATATTCAATCTCCTGGGCGCAGCCGGATCGATGCCTCAGCATAATGGCGCAGTCCGCGCCGAGGTTACCGCACACAGCCTTCGAACAGCACAAGATTCCGCCCTTAACCGATAATGCGATTTATTGTGCTGGCCGTCCCTGCGCAGAATGAAATAGACAAGAGAAGCCATAGTGTTAAAGTCGATCTCGAACTTTCGCGGCATAAAATGCTGCCGGCCTTGGGAGATGTCCACACGTGAAGCTCGATCGTATCGACATCAAGATCCTCTATGAGCTGCAGAAGAACGGCCGCATCACCAATGTCGAGCTTGCCGAACTGGTCAATCTTTCACCGAGCCCTTGCCTGATGCGCGTCAAGAAGCTTCAGCAGGAAGGTTATATCCAGGGCTATTCGGCCCAGATCAATATCGGCAAGCTTGGCCAGACCCTGACGGTCTTCACCGAGGTCACGCTCAAAAACCATCGCCAGATCGACTTCGCGCGGTTTCTCGCAGCCGTGGAGAAAGTCGACCAGGTGATCGAATGCCACCTGGTGTCGGGGGGATACGACTATATGCTCAAGTTCGTCACCGCCGGTATCGGCGAATATCAGACGATCATGGAACGGCTGACCGATATGGATATCGGCATCGACAAATATTTCAGCTTCGTTGTCCTGAAGTCGCCCATCGTCAAAGCGCATATGCCGCTTACCAGCCTGTTTCTGGTATAGCCGTACATGCTCCCAGCCAATAATTATTGTCCGCGGAAATGAGAC
The DNA here is from genome assembly GCF_023006485.1 of Neorhizobium sp. BETTINA12A. NCBI lineage: Bacteria > Pseudomonadati > Pseudomonadota > Alphaproteobacteria > Hyphomicrobiales > Rhizobiaceae > Neorhizobium > Neorhizobium sp. BETTINA12A. Next base: position 88,430 of record NZ_JALBGW010000008.1, on the reverse strand, counting down.
GGCAATTGCCGCCTCAGCCGTGCACATAGGTTTTAACGAGCTCGGGATCACGCTCCAGGCCATCGAGCCAGCCTGGATCGAGCTTCGGCACGGACGAGAACAGCAGTTTCGAATAGGGGTGCTGCGGGATCTTTGAGATTGCAGGCGTGATTGCCTCGACCTTGCGGCCGTTATACATCACGACGATCTCGTCGCAGATCGCTTCGACAACCGACAGATCGTGGCTGATGAAGATGTAAGAGAGGGAAAGCTCCCGCTGCATTTCCTTCAGGAGATCGATGACAGCCGCAGCAACGACGGTGTCGAGGGCGGAGGTGATCTCGTCGCAGACGATCAGTTTCGGCTCGGCGGCGAGCGCTCGGGCAAAATTGACGCGCTGTTTCTGACCGCCTGAGAGCTCGGCGGGGGTTCGGCTGCGAAGCGTCTTCGGCAGGCGGACCATGTCGAGAAGCGCGTCGATCCGGGCGTCCCGCACCTTTCCCTTCATGCCATGGTAGAATTTCAGCGGCCGCCCGAGAATTTCCTCGACCGTCTTTGCCGGATTGAGCGAGGTGTCCGCATGCTGGAAGACGATCTGCAGCTCGCGCAATTGCTCCCGGCTTCTCTGACCGACGGAGCGGGCAAGTTCGCGCCCGTCGAGGGTCAGTTGGCCGGCTGATGCGGGGAGGATACCGGCAATCGAGCGTGCAAGCGTCGACTTTCCGCAGCCGGATTCACCGATGATGCCGAGATTGCGGCCGCGTTCCAGGGAAAGGCTTGCCTCTTGTACGGCCTTGACGAGCGGCAGACCGTCGGCTTGGAGCGGGCCATACCCGGCGATCAGGCCATTGACCTTCAGGAGCGGCGCGTGTTCCGGCGCTGCAACAATGATACTTTCGCCGCGAGACTTCGGTTCAAAGGCCGACAGCAGCTCGCGCGTATAGGGATGCTTGGCATCGGACAGGATGTCGGCGGTATTGCCGACTTCCTGCACATCGCCGCCACGCAGCACGACGATGCGGTCGGCAATCTGTGCGACGACCGCGAGATCGTGGGATACATAGACGCCGGCGATGCCGCTTTTCTTCATCACCGCCTTGAAGGCGCGCAACACCTCGATCTGGGTGGTCACGTCGAGCGCGGTGGTCGGCTCGTCGAATATGACGAGCTTCGGATCGGCGATAAGCGCCATCGCGGCGGCAAGACGCTGCAACTGGCCACCGGAAACCTGATGCGGATAACGGTTGCCGATTTCCTCGGGATTGGGCAGCGAAAGCGCTCTGAACAGGGAAATCGCCTTCTTTTTGGCCTGCGCTAGCGACATCAGCCGATGAATGCGCGTCACTTCGACGACCTGGTCGATGATGCGCTTCGACGGGTTGAATGCGGCCGCGGCGGACTGCGGCACATAGGAGACCTCGAGGCCACGCACATGTGCGCGTTGCCGCTCGCTCAGCGCCATCATGTCCTTGCCGGCCACCGTGACGCTGCCGCTCGAGATCCGACAGCCGGGGCGGGCATAGCCCATGATCGTCAGCGCGATCGTCGTCTTGCCCGATCCGCTTTCACCGATCAGGGCGACGATTTCGCCGGGCGCGACATCGAGGTCGACGCCTTTGATAATCTCGATGCGGCGGCCCGCATCGGTCGTTGCCTCTACCCTCAGATCGCGGATTTCAACGAGATTTTCCATTCACGCGCTCCGATCGCGAATCTTCTTGGGCAGATTGTCGATCAGCAGGTTGACGCTGATGGTGAGGCTCGCAATCGCCAGCGAGGGAACGATGACGGCCGGCGCCCCGAATGGCAGGCCACCGATATTCTCGTGAACCAGCGCTCCCCAATCCGCATAAGGCGGCTGGACGCCGAGGCCGAGGAAGGAAAGCCCGGAGAGAAGGAGGACGATGAACACGAAGCGGATGCCGAAATCGGCAAGCAGCGGGCCTGCGATGTTCGGCAGGATTTCCGAAAAGACGACATAAGGAATGCCCTCGCCACGGGTCCGGGCAACCGTGATGTAATCCATCGTATTGACGTTTACGGCAAGCGACCGGGCAAACCGATAGGCGCCGGGCGTGTAGATCACGGCGAGCATAATGATCAGCACGGGAAGCGACGACCCGACGGCGGCAGCGACGACCAGACCGGAAAGCTTGCTTGGAATTGAGTTGAGCGCGTCGAGCAACCGGCTCAGCAGCGTATCGAACCAGCCACCAATGACGGCAGCCGCCATGCCGAGCGCGGCACCACTGAAACACGCGAGACAGACGGCGGCAAGCGAGATGCCGACCGTGTAGCGGGCGCCCATGATGATGCGCGAGAACATGTCCCGGCCCAGATAGTCGGAGCCGAGAAGCAGTTTGCTGCTGATCGGGCCGAAATAGTCGTCGTCGATGATCTCGCCGACGGGATACGGAATGATATGGGGCGCGAGAAGGGCGATGACCGCCCAGAAGAGAATGATCGTAAAGCCGATCATCCCAACCCGGCTGAAACGATAACTCACTCTGCGGCCCAGTGTCGTGGACGTGGTCATGGTTAGCGCACCCTCGGATTGGCAAGGATTGCAACAATGTCGGCGAATGTGATGAGTGCGAGGTAGCCGACGCAGAAAATGATGGCGCAGGATTGAATGAGCGGGAGATCCCGGGTGGAAACGCCATCGACCATCAGCTTCGCGACGCCGGGATAGTTGAAGATCGTCTCGACGATGATGACGCCGCCGACCAGGTAGGAGAGCGAAAGCGCAATCGCATTGGCGATCGGGCCGACCGCGTTCGGCAGTGCGTGTAGCAGGACTGCACGCCAGCGTGACGCCCCTTTGAGGATCGCGGCCTCCACATAGGGCGTGTTGATCGTATCGATGACGGCGGCGCGGGTCATGCGGATCATCTGGGCCGAGACGACGAAGGTGAGCGTGATGACCGGCATGGCGTAGATCTTCAGCACCTGCCAGAAGGATGTGACATCGCTGGTGAAAGACAATGCCGGCAGCCATTTGAGATAGACGGAGAACAAGAGCACGGCCGATGTCGCAATCATGAACTCAGGCACCGAGATGATGCCGATCGTCAGGATTGTGACGATACGGTCGTAGACCGAGCCGCGAAACATCGCAGCGGTGATGCCAAGCGTCAGCGACAGGGGAACCGCAAAAAGAGTGACGATGCCGGCAAGACGCATCGTGTTGACGAACCGCGCCCCGATCAGCTGCGCGACCGGTAGATTGTTGACATAGGAGGTCCCCAGATCTCCCTGCAGCAGGCCGATGAGCCATCGCCCGAAACGGAGGAAGGCCGGTTCGTCGAGATGCATTGCGGCCCTGAGACCGGCAACGGCTTCCGGCGTCGCGGCCTGACCGAGCAGGATCGTGGCGGTATCGCCTGGAAGCATTGCCGTTGCGAAAAAGACCGCGAAGGACACGATCAGCAGCGTCAGGGCGGAACTGCCGAGACGGTTCGTGATGAGTCCAAGGACATAGGTGCGCAATAGGGTTTCCTTGCCTGAAAAGTTCGAGATAGCCGGCACCATCCGTGGACGAACCAGGGACAGTACTATCAGGCGCAACCGCGGCGGCAGAAGAAGCTTCCCCCTGCCGCCAAGGGTCAAGCCTCAGGTGTCGAGCCAGACGTATTCGGCAAAGGCGTAACCCATCATGCCGCCGAGCGGGTTGGCTTCAAGCCCCTTCAATTTCCCCGAGATCGCATCCACGTTCGAAATGTAGACCGGGATGACCGTACCGGCTTCCTCGGAAATCATCACCTGCATCTGGCCGTAGATTTCCTTGCGCTTGGCCTCGTCGAGAAGACCGCGCGCTTCGACGAGCATATTATCGAATTTCTCCGACTTGTACTGACTTTCATTCCACGGTGCGTTGGAGGCGTAGAGAAGCGAAAACAGGATGTCCGGGGTCGGCCGCGGATTGATGTTGCCGAAGTGAACCGGTGCCTTCAGCCAATAGTTCGACCAGTAGCCGTCGGACGGAACGCGCTGAACGTCGAACTTCATGCCGATCTCCGAGGCCGACTGCTGGACGATCGTCGCCATTTCCACCGCCGCGGTCGGCGCTTCCGACGTGATCATCGGGATGGACTGGCCAAGCAGGCCGGCCTTCTGGAAATGGAACTTCGCCTTGTCCGGATCGTAGGCTTTCGGTTTCAGTTCCGCATTATGATAGACGCTGGCCGGGGAGACCGGCTGGTCGTTTGCGATTTCGGCGAGGCCGCGCAAAACGGATTTCTGAATCTGCTGCCGGTTGATCAGATATTTCATGCCGGCCGCAAAATCTGCCTTGTCGCCGGGGGCGAGATCGAGGCGGATGTTGAGGTCGGTATAATTGCCCGACGTCGTCTGCGACAGCACGAAGCCGGGCTGGCTTTCCACCAGCTTCATCGAGCGCGGCTTGATCGACGCCGCGAGATGGATGTCTCCCGAAAGCAGAGCATTGACGCGTGCGTTGTCGTCGCTGATGGCGAAGAACTCGAACGAATCGACATGGGCGCCGCCTGTCTTGAAATAGTTGGGGTTCTTGGTGAAGATCGATTTGACGCCCGGCTGGAAGGTTTCCATCTTGAACGCGCCGGTACCAATGCCCTTCGAAAAATCGGTCGTGCCGTCCTGCACGATCATGAAATGGTGCTGCGACAGGATGGTCGGCAGGTCCGCATTCGGGTTGGCCAGGGTAATCTCGACCGTCAGCGGATCGACGTCCTTGACGTCGGTGATCTGCTTGGCGATCGCGTTGACCTTGGAGCCGACGGCAGGATCGAGATGCCGCTTCAGCGAGAAGACGACGTCTTTCGACGACAGCGACTTGCCGTCGTGGAAGGTGACGCCGGAGCGAAGCTTGACGGTCCAGACCTTGGCGTCTCCACTCTTGATGCTTTCGGCGAGTTCCATCTGAACGCTGCCAGCCTTATCAAGGAAGGTCAGGCGATTGTAGATTGCGCAGCAGCGGACATAGTCGGTCGACAACGATGCCTTGGCTGGGTCAAGTGTATCGGCGGTCGACGACGACCAGCCTGCCGCCTTCAAATGCCCGCCTGACTTCGGGGCGGCCGCCACCGCGCTGGAAGCCCGGCCGAGGGTCAAGCCACCTGCGGAAAGTGCGACGCCACCCGCCAACAGCATCGTCAGCAGTTCGCGGCGGCTTGCGCCCCGGCGGATGGCGTTCTCGATCATTGCGTCGTCGGACGTGGTCCAGTTCGTGATCTTGTCGTTCATGTCATTCCCCTTTTCGCTGGTTGGCGGGCAACCCATCTTCCGTGGTTTGGCCCGATGCTTGAAAATCGTGAATTCCGTCAGTTGCCGTGCGCGGTCCTCACGGCTTCGGCCAATCCGGCCATGGACGTGAAATGATAGTCTGGCTCGGTGAACTGCGACGGTTCGATCGTGCCGCCGTAGCCAGGCTGCGCATGTCGACGCTGGATCCAGCAATTCGTCATGCCGAGATCGCGGGAAACGCCAATGTCGTGATACTGGCTCTGGGCGACATGCAGGATGTCGCTCTTGTCGCCCCCATCCTTGGCAACGAAGTCGAACACCTTGTGGAAGAAGGCCGGATCGGGCTTTTCCGTACCGGTGTCGTCGGCGGTGAAGGCGGCATAAAATGGATTGCCGAGCGCCGCTGCGAAATGGTCGAAAGCCCAGCGGCGTGCATTGGTCATGGCGATCAGGCGATAGTGCCTGCCAAGTTCTGCCATCGCCGCGGCACTGTCGGGGAAAGCCTTCCAGATCTTGGCGGAATCCCGCAGGCGAATGCCATAGGCCTCCTCGGCCGGCAGTCCGAGCTTCGGCGCAATCGCAAGATAGACGCGCACCAAATCATCGGGGAAAAGATCGGCATCTCCGGAGTACCGGGCGGCGCGATAGAGAGAAAGCGCCTCTTCGCTGTCGATGGCGACATTGGCTTCGGCGGCGATGCCCTGCAGGCAGGACGTCAGACCGCTCTCGAAATCGATGAGCGTGCCGACCACGTCGAAGGTCATGTACTTGAATTCCGGAAGAGCTTTCGTCAATTCCATATCCCCAGTTGATGCTGCTGGCATAAACGCCACCTGCGAAAGAATATGCTGTTCCCGGCCTAGACGTTCTTCTATCGAAAATGCTGGATTTTCGGGGGCCTGAGGCCCTCATTGACTGCAATAGTGACAGTTCGGTGGAACGGTTTTCGCCGAATCGGCAGGGCAGCTCGGCACAAAATTTCGAAATCGGGCTGCCGACGATATTTCAGCCGGCAGCCCCAAGGCCGGGTCAGCCCTTCACCGCGCGGCGGACATCAGGATCTTCCAGTGTCTGATCCAGTGTCTTTGCAGTGCGTTCAATAATTGCGTCGATATCCGCCTCCGTGCAGCAGAGCGGCGGGGCATATCCGATGACGCCGTTGGCAAAGGCCCGGATCACCAGGCCGTTGTCCCAGGCGCGGTCGAATACCCGGCGGGCCGGCGCGGCTTCGGCCGGAAGCGGCGTTTTGGCTGCCTTATCGGTAACCAGCTCGATGGCCGCCAGCATGCCGCGACCCCGGACATCGCCGACCAGCGGGTGGGACTTGAGGCTTTCGAGACCTGCCATAAGCCGCGCACCGGCTTTGATGCCGTTTTCGAGCAGCCCGCCTTCGTAGAGCCTCAGCACTTCCAGACCCACGGCCGCGCTGACAGGGTGGGCCGAATAGGTGTAACCATGCCCGACCGCCGAGGCACCGGCGCCATCGGCGATCACCTGGTAGACATGATCCGCCATGAGCACGGCGCCCATTGGAACATAACCCGAGGTCAGGCCCTTGGCCGTCGTCATGAAATCGGGGACGATGTCATCCTCGCTGCAGGCAAACAGCGGTCCGGTGCGCCCGAAGCCGGTAATCACCTCGTCGGCGACGAACAGGATGCCGTATTCCTTGCAGAGGTTGCGGATCGCCTTCATCCAGCCCCTGGGCGGGACGATGACGCCGCCGGAGCCCTGGATCGGCTCTGCATAGAAGGCCGCCACGCGATCGGCGCCGACCGCCTCGATCTTCGCTTTCAGCGCAGCAAGCGAGGCTTCGATGATCGATTTCGGATCCTCGCCGACCGGATTGCGATAGGGATAAGGCGACGGGATCTTATGCTGCCAGTCGAAGGGAATGCCGAAGCCGGCATGGAAGTTCGGCAGCGCCGTCAGGCCGGCGCCGACCGTGGAAGAACCGTGATAACCCTGTTCGATCGAGATGAACTGATCGCGCTGTGGCTGCCCCCTCGCAATCCAGTAATAGCGGATGAAGCGGATCGTGCTGTCGATGGCATCCGAGCCGCCCAGCGTGAAGTAGACATGATCGAGATCGCCCGGCGCACGGTCGGCAAGCTCGGCGGCAAGCCGGATGGCCGGCTCGGAACCAAGGCCGAAATAGGCCGTCGCGTAGGGAAGCTCCCGCATCTGACGGGCCGCGGCCTCGACGATCGACTCATGCCCGTAACCGGCATTGACGCACCAGAGGCCGGCAAAGCCGTCTATCAGCTGACGCCCTTGCGCGTCGGTGACGGTCGCGCCCTTGCCCGAGGCGAGCACCCGCACGCCCTGTTTTTCATGGCCGCGATAGGACGCGACAGGATGGACGAGATGGGCGCGATCGAGTTCGATGAGGGAATTGCTGAGCATGGTCGTCTCCGGATCAGCCGAGGGCTTGGTTGGCCAGGGCAAAGGTGGTGAATGTCGAGGTGGCGGGACGGGCCACCACTGGGCGTGCCATTGCGATGCCGCCGCCCGCATGGGCGAGCGAATGCTCGGCCAGCCACGCGGCGAGGCCGGCATCGCCAGTATCGACCCTGAAGAAGGCCCCAGACCTGCGGCTCATGAAATGCCTGACGAGCGCCTTGGCATCCTTGAGATCCGTCGCGACGACAGGCCCGATTACCTCGCCGCGACCGAACGTCCTGATGCAGGCAAACCCCGCGATCTTGCCATTGCGGCGGATCACGGCGAACTCGCCGATTTTGGCAAGTTTTGCGATCAGCGCCGAACGGCTGGCGCCGAAGGCGTTGCGATCGATGGCGGTAATCTCGGAGAGATCGGCAGCCATGGCGGCCTCAGTATCGGGAGGCGCCGGCACTTCGCCGAGGGTGCCCTGATGCTGGAAAACCGCGCCGGTCTTCCGGAAACCCAGCTTTTCATAAAGCGGCAGGCCGTCGGAGGTGGCGATCAGCCGAAGCGGCCGCTCGCCACCAAGTCTGAGGACGGCGTCCATCAGACGGCGTCCGACGCCACGGCCACGCAGCTTGGCGCCGACGATTACCATGTTGATGGTGGCGCAGTCATCGCCGTAGGGGGTCATCAATGCCGTGCCGACCACTTCGCCGGCCTCGTCCAACGCGACCACGCCCTGGCTCAGATGCAGGGCGACCTGCCAGTCCTGCAGGCGGTGCGGCCAGCCGGCTTCGCGCGAAAGGTGGATGGCGCGATCCAGGTGTTCGATGCCGAAAGGTATGGTTTCGATGTCCCCGATTGGCATGGACGATGCTCTCCGTTTTGAGCTTCGAGTTTCGAGGGGAAGGGGCCGGACGATTATCCGAAGGCGGGGCCGGCGGCGGTATCTTTCGCCAAACCGGCGGCTCGGGGCCGCATCTTATGCCGCGCGTCCGTAAGCATGGTCGAAAAAAGCCTGGTCGTCGGCCGCCACGCCGGCCACGATCTGCAACCAAATGCCAAACCGGCGCCACGATACGAAACTTTCTGCTTCGGATTGGGGGAAATCAGTCGGCTCGGCTGCCCGAAGCGGCTTTATGATCATGTCGTCAACCGAAAGGCTCGATGGGCCATCACGCAAGGACCAAGCGCATGACGACGTTCCGCCCGAAATACATCACCTTCGACTGCTACGGCACGCTGACCAACTTCCAAATGGCCGAAGCTGCGCGTGACCTCTATGGTGATCGTCTCGACGAGCCGCGCATGGTGAAGTTCATCAAGAATTTCGCAGCCTATCGGTTGGACGAGATCCTGGGCGACTGGAAACCCTATGCGGACGTCGTCCACAACGCGCTGGAGCGCAGCTGCAAGGCGAACGGCGTCGCTTTCAAGGATGAAGACGCCAGGATGGTCTATGAGCGCGTGCCGACATGGGGTCCCCATGCGGATGTTCCTGCCGGTCTTGCCAAGGTCGCCAGAGAAATCCCGCTCGTCATCCTCTCGAACGCGATGAACGACCAGATCCACTCAAACGTCGCAAAGCTCGGCGCGCCGTTCCACGCCGTCTATACGGCGGAACAGGCAAACGCCTACAAGCCGCGCTTTCAAGCCTTCGAGTACATGTTCGATATGCTCGGCTGCGGCCCGGAAGACATTCTTCACTGCTCCTCGTCCTTCCGTTACGACCTGATGTCGGCACATGACCTCGGCATCAAGAACAAGGTCTGGGTCAACCGTGGTCACGAGCCGGCCAACCCCTTCTATGGCTATGTGGAAATCTCCGACATTTCCGGCCTGCCGGGCGTGGTCGGTCTCTAAGGAAGGCCGAAGCCGATGAAATATGTCTCCTACTGGCATGATACGGCGCCCCATTTTACGGGCGCCGTGGAAGGGCCGATCGAAGGTCACTACGACGTTGCCGTGGTCGGCGGCGGCTTTACCGGGCTCGGCGCGGCGCGGCAGCTCGCCATGGCCGGCGCGAAGGTTATCGTGCTGGAGGCGGAGACGGTCGGCTTCGGAGCGTCTGGCCGTAACGGCGGCCACCTGAACAACGGCCTTGCCCACAGCTATCTCTCGGCCAAGCAGGAGCTCGGCAAGGAGCGGGCGATCGCGCTTTACAAGGCGCTCGACGCCTCGATCGACACGCTGGAAGCAATCATCGCCGAGGAAGGCATCGACTGTAACTTCCGCCGCGCCGGCAAACTGAAGCTTGCTTCCAAGCCGAAGCATTTCGAAGGGCTCGCCAGGAATTTCGAGGCGGTTCATGCGGAGGTCGATCCGGATACGGCACTGCTGTTGCCCCAAGACCTCGCCCAAGAGATCGGTTCACCTTTCCACGGCGCCATGCTGTCGAAGAAGAGCGCCATGATGCATATGGGACGCTACGTCGTCGGCCTCGCCGAAGCGGCAAAAAGGCGCGGTACCATCATCGTCGAGAAGGCGATGGTCACCGATGTTTCGAAATCGGGCGGCCGACATGTGCTGAAGACGGCCAAAGGCTCGGTCACGGCCGACAATGTCCTGATGGCAAGCGGCGCCTACACGACGCCGAATTTCGGTTATTTCCGCCGGCGGATCATGGCCGTCGGCAGCTTCATCATCGCCACACGGCCGCTGACGGAGCAGGAAGTCGCCTCGACGATGCCGGGCAACCGCACCTGCGTCAACAGCATGAATATCGGCAACTACTGGCGCCTGTCGCCGGACAACCGGCTGATCTTCGGCGGTCGTGCTCGATTTTCGGCGACCTCCGACCAGCGTTCCGATGCCAGGAGCGGCGCAATTCTTCGCGATAGCCTGACCCGTATCTTTCCGAAGCTTTCCCATGTCGAGATCGACTATTGCTGGGGCGGTCTGGTGGACATCACCAAGGATCGTTACCCGCGGGCGGGCTTCCATGACGGGGTGTGGTACGCGATGGGTTATTCCGGCCACGGTGCGCAGCTGGCAACCCATCTCGGCATGACGGTCGCCGATGCAATCCTCGGCCGGCCTGACAGAAACCCCGTCAAGGGGCTCGACTGGCCGGCAGTTCCGGGTCATTTCGGCAAGCCGTGGTTCCTGCCGCTGGTCGGGCTTTATTACAAGATGCTCGACAAGGTTCAGTAACGGAACTCTTGCCATCGCCGAGAACAAAAAAGGTGGGGTTGCGATTGCAACCCCACCTTTTTTGGATAAGCGTTCCGGGCGCGGAAACGGGCTCAGTTGAGCCCGCCGATATGGAAGGCCTTCACTTCCAGATATTCCTCGATCCCGAGCTGCGAACCCTCGCGCCCCAGGCCCGACTGCTTGACGCCGCCGAACGGGGCGACCTCGGTCGAAATCAGGCCGGTATTCAGCCCGACCATCCCGAATTCCAGCGCCTCGCCGACCCGCCAAGCCCGCTTGAGGCTTTCCGTATAGAAATAGGCGGCGAGCCCGAAGGGCGTGCCGTTGGCAATGGCGATCGCTTCTTCCTCGGTCTCGAAACGGAAGAGCGGCGCGACCGGGCCAAACGTCTCTTCGCTGGCAAGCTGCATGTCGGTGGTGGCTCCGGTCAGCACGATCGGGGCCGTGTATTGGCCACCCGCCGGCAGATCGGCCTTGGCCGTGACGATCGTCGCGCCTTTGGCGAGCGCATCCTCGACATGGCGGTTGATCTTGGCGATTGCGGCATCGTTGATCATCGGGCCGATCGAAACGCCCGGCTCGGTTCCGGGGCCGACCTTCATGGCATTCACCCGGGCGGTGAGCTTCTCGGCGAAGCGATCGTAGATGCCCGCCTGCACGAGAATGCGGTTGGCGCACACGCAGGTCTGGCCGCCATTGCGGAATTTCGAAATGATTGCCCCTTCGATGGCAAGGTCGATATCCGCATCGTCGAAGACGATGAAGGGAGCGTTGCCGCCCAGTTCCAGCGACAGCCGCTTGATACTGTCGGCCGCGCCGCGCATCAGCAGCGAACCGACCGGCGTGGAGCCGGTAAACGAGATTTTCCGCACGGTCGTGTTGGCCATGATCTCGTTGCCGATTTCCTTCGGCATGCCGGTGACGATGTTGACGACACCTACCGGAATGCCGGCCATTTCCGCGAGAACGCCGAGCGCAAGCGCTGAGTAAGGGGTGAATTCCGAAGGTTTCACCACGACGGTACAACCGGCGGCGAGCGCCGGCGCGATCTTGCGGGTGATCATAGCGTTCGGAAAATTCCAGGGCGTGATGATGCCGCAGACGCCGACCGGCTCCTTCAGGACGATGATGCGGCGATCGGGCGTCGGCGAGGGAATGGTCTGGCCGCCGATGCGGCGCGCCTCTTCCGCAAACCACTTGACGAAGGAGGCGCCGTAACGGATTTCGCCACGCGCCTCGTCGAGCGGTTTGCCCTGTTCGGTGGTCAGCATCAGCGCCAGATCTTCGAGATGTTCGATCATCAGGCTGTACCAGGTTTCAAGCAAGGCGGCGCGCTCTGCATGGGTACGCTTCTTCCAGGCCGGATAGGCCTTCTCGGCAGCCTCGATCGCCGCACGTGTCTCGTCGCCGCCCATGTCGGGAACGGTGCCGATCACCTCCTGGCTCGCCGGATCGAAAACATCAACGGTCTTGCCGGAGCGGGCGCCAACCCAGGTGCCGCCGATCAGACCTTCTTGCCGAAACAGGGAGGGGAGCTTCAAATTTCGCATATGTCCGTCCTCAAATACGATGTTAGAGCGCGGTGAGCAGCGCCGCAGTGATGATGTCCGTCCGGTCCTTGCCAGGAACCGTGCCGATGCCGTTTTCCGTGACCGCTTCGATCGCCGTCATGACGGCGGTCGCCGCATCCTTTTCGCCCAGATGATCGAGCATCATTGCGCCGGACCAGACCGTGGCGATCGGGTTGGCGATCCCGAGATGGGCGATGTCGGGCGCCGAGCCATGCACCGGTTCGAACATCGAAGGCGCATTGCGCTCGGGGTTGATATTGGCCGAGGCGGCAAAACCGAGGCCGCCCTGAATGGCAGCACCGAGATCGGTCAGGATATCGCCGAACAGGTTGGAAGCGACCACGACGTCGAGCGTTTCCGGGGCCATCACCATGCGCGCCGCCATGGCGTCGATGTGATAGCTGGTGACCTCGACGTCAGGATATTCCGCTGAAAGCTGCCGGGTGACGTCGTCCCAGAACACCATCGAATATTTCTGGGCGTTCGACTTGGTCACCGAGGCCAGCTTGCCGCGCCGCGATCGGGCCTGTTCGAAGGCAAAACGCAGGATGCGCTCAACGCCCTTGCGGGTAAAGATCGACGTCTCGACGGCAACTTCATCCGCCGTGCCCTGATGGATACGGCCGCCTGCGCCGGAATATTCGCCCTCGGTGTTCTCGCGGATGCAGAGAATGTCGAAGGCGGTCGTTTTCAGCGGTCCTTCGACACCGGCCAACAGGCGGTGAGGGCGGATGTTGGCATATTGCACGAAACTCTTGCGGATCGGCAACAGCAGGCCATGCAGCGACACCGAATCCGGCACTTCTGCCGGCCAGCCGACGGCGCCAAGCAGGATCGCATCGAAGCTGCGCAACGTTTCGATCCCGTCTGCCGGCATCATTGCGCCGGTTTGCTTGTAGAAGGCGCAGGACCAGGGAAATTCCGTGCCCTCAAGCGCAAAGCCGCGCCCGTTGGCAGCCTTCTGCAGCACCGACCATGCGGCCGCTGTCATGTCGCGGCCGATGCCGTCGCCGGGGATCAAGGCAATCCTGTATGATTTCATGTTTTTCGTCCTCAAAGACCGATCAAGACGCTCTTGCTCTTGCGGTTGGCGTGGAAAGCTTCCCGGCCGAGATCCTTGCCGATGCCGGACTGCTTGTAACCGCCGGTCGGCAGGATATGGTCGCGCGAGCGGCCGTAGCGGTTGACCCAGATGGTACCGGCCTGCAGCCGGCGGGTAAGGCGGATCGCCCGCGAAAGGTCACTGGTAAACAGGCCGGCGGCAAGCCCGTAGCTTGGATGATCGGCGAGCATCATGGCTTCTTCCTCATCCTCGAACGTCTGCAGCGTCAGAACAGGCCCGAAGATCTCCTCGATCACTGCCGGCGACGTCTGGTCGACGCCGGTGAGCAGGGTCGGGGAATAGAAATATCCGGGAGCGTCCATGGGGCGGCCACCCGTCAGGCATTGCGCCCCGGCTGCGACGGAGGCTGCGACAATGTCGCCGATGCGCTGGCGCTGCCTGTCGGAAATGATCGGCGAATACTGGCTTGCCGCATCCCAGGTCGGGCCGGGCACGATCCCTTTCATTTTCTTCAAGATTGCCTCGATCAGCCGCGCGGCGACGCTTTTTTCGACGATCAGGCGTGATCCGGCGACACATGCCTGGCCGGCATTGCTGGTGATGCTGGTGGTAACCGCCGCCGCGGCACGGTCGATATCGGCATCCGCGAAAACCAGCTGCGGGCTCTTGCCGCCGAGTTCCAGCGTCATCGGCTTGATGCCGGTGCGGGCGATGTTTTCCATGATCGCCGAGCCGGCGCGGGTGGAGCCTGTAAAGCTTATCTTGGCGATATCGGGATGGCCGGTGATGGCGTTGCCGGTAGTCATGCCGTCGCCGAGCACGATGTTGATCAACCCGGCCGGTATGCCGGCACGCACGGCGAGTTCCGCCAGGCGGATAGTCGAGAACGGCGTCATCTCGGACGGCTTCAGCACGACGGCATTGCCGGCGGCAAGCGCCGGACCGAGTTTCCATGCGGCCATGTTGATCGGGAAGTTCCAGGGCGTGATGGCGCCGACAACGCCATAGGGTTCGGTCATGATCATGCCGAGATTGCCATCGTCGGTCGGCACCAGGTCGCCGCCTTCCTTGTCGGCGAATTCGGCGAAGAAGCGGATCTGTTCGGCCGAGACGGCGATGTCACCCTCGACCAAGTGGCCGACCGGGCGGGTGGAGGAGACGGCTTCCAGCCTTGCAAGCGCCACGGCGTCCTGTTCGATGAGATCAGCCCAGCGATGCAGCACCTTCACACGCTCGCGCGGGCGAATGCCGCCCCAATTGCTTTGCTTCAGCGCCGCCTTCGCCGTCTGCACCGCCTGGTCGACGAGATCCGCATCGGCGACGGGGCAGTCGGCATAAGCCTTGCCGTCGGACGGTCGGTGCATTGCAATGACGCCTTCGGCCGCCACGAGGCGATCGCCGATGAAATGTCCCATCGGCGGGGCCAGGCTGTCGGGATCGAAACTCAGGCTCATCGGCTTATCTCCGGTCACTGGACGACATATTACCGGATCGGTGGAACGGCTTGATCCGGTAGAGCGAAGGGCCGCAGCGGAAAAATCCGTTTTGGCGGTCAATCACGGCGCATTCTGCGGAGCGACCCGAAAGCGGTTGCCGTGCCGCGGCCGCACCTTATCAAGGGGTGACGGTGACGTAGATCTTGCGAACGGTCTCGATGGTCTTCCAGATGCCGACGAAGCCCGGCTTCATGATGAAACTGTCGCCTGCCTTGTAGACAATGGGTTGGCCGCCTTCGGGGGTGAGTTCGATGACGCCTGACAGGATGTGGCAGAATTCGAAGGTCTTGCCCTTGATCGAATGTGTGACGCCGGGCGTCGCTTCCCAGACGCCGGTATGTACCAGTTCGCCATGGGCCTCGTCCTGCGCCCAGGTCTTGAACTGCGGATCGCCGGAGATCAACCGGTCCGGCGCGGGAACGTTTTCGCGCGGTGCAAAGGACGGGTGAGGCTCGATGGTCTTGAGAAGCGACATGGTATTCCTTTCGAGGTTGAAGGTTCAGTAACCGCGTTGCCGATCGATCAAGCCGACCGGGTCGAGCCCGGCGCGAAGCCGCTTGATATTGGCGATGACGGCGCGCGCGGCGGTATTGGGCTGGGTGATGCTGGCAATATGCGGGGTCAGCAGGATGCGTGGGTGATGCCAGACGGGATGGCCAGGCGGCAGAGGTTCCGGGTCGGTGACGTCGACTACGGCGCCGGATAGGTGCCCGCTGTCGAGTGCCGCGAGAAGCGCGTCCTGGTCGAGCTGGGGACCACGTCCGACATGAACCAGTCCGGCGCCCGCCGGCAACCTGGCGAAAAGTTCCGCATCGAGAAAACCGCGGGTCTCGTCGGTGAGCGGCAGGAGGCAGATCAGCACATCGGTCTCGGCAACCATGGTCTTCAGACCATCCTCCCCGGAGAAACACCTGACACCTTCAATCTCTCGCGCGGACCGGCTCCAGCCGGACAAGGGAAAGCCGAAGGGTTTTAGCCGCTCAAGCACGGCCTGGCCGAGATTGCCAAGCCCCAGGACGCCGATACGGCGCTCTCCGGCCTGAGCCTGCGGCAGGACCTTCCAGACCTCCGCCTGCTGCTGTGCCAGATAGGCTGGCAGGTTGCGGTGGAGCGACAGAACGCCGAGGAGCACATATTCCTGCATCATCCGCACGATGCCTTCTTCGACCATGCGCACGATCTTCACGTGGTCGGGCACGCTCGCGGTTCGGAACTGGTCGATACCGGCGCCGGTCGAAAACAGCACTTCGAGATTGCGGTAACGCGCCAGGTTTTCCGGCACTGTCCAGGTCATGAGATAGCGCACCCGTTCGGGATCCACCGTCGCCGGATCCATGGAGAATGGCAGGTCCGGGATTTCCCGAGCAAAGGCATCCTGGAAAATCCGGCCGCGGGCCGCATCGGAATTGAAGAGGAATGTCATGGTCCGGATACGTTCCTGCTCATTGGAGTTCTGCGCGGCAATGCCGGCCAAGCGCTTCAATCATGGCCTGGCAGTCGTCGAGTTCGCTCGCCAGAATGAATTCATTGGGTTTATGGGCGCGGGCAATGTCGCCGGGCCCGCAGATGATCGCATCTACGCCGGCGCGCTGGTAGAGACCTGCCTCCGTGCCGTAGCTGACAGCCGCCAGCGGCTCGATCCCCGTCAGATCTTGCAGAAGACCGGCGAGGGGAGAGGTTGGCGCCAGGAGCAGCGCCGGATAGGCGCTGAGAACCTGCCAATCGACGTCAAAGCCTTTGGTCGCCAGGGCTTCGGCAACCGCGCGCACCGGGGCGAGCAGCGCTTCGGGATCTACCGAAGAGATGGCGCGTGCTTCCAGTTCAAGGCTGCAGATTTCGGGAATGATATTGACCGCCTGACCGCCGCTGATCGTGCCGATCGACAGAGAGGAATAGGGCGGCTCGAATTCGACCTCGAACGGTCCCCGGGAAAGATCGACGGCCGCGGCAACCGCAGCCTGCTGCACGTCCGTCATGGCATGGATCGCGTTGAGGCCGAGATCCGGCCGGGATGAGTGGCCTGAACGGCCCTTGAGCGTCACCCGAGCTGCCGCCTTTCCCTTGTGGGCCAGAATGGCGCGCATCCCGCTGGGCTCGCCGATGATCGCACCCAGCGGCGGGGCACACAGGTCCCGCATCCGCGCGAGAAGATGCGGCACCCCCCGGCAACCGGCTTCCTCGTCGTAGGAAAAGGCAAGGTGGATCGGGCGGGAAAGCGGACTTGCGAGAAGCGCGGGCACGGCTGCCAGAGCGGCCGACAAAAAACTCTTCATATCGCTTGTTCCGCGTCCGTAGAGCCGGCCTTTCTCGTTCCTCAACGAAAAGGGATCGCTGCCCCAGCCGGCCTCGGTGGCCGGGACCACGTCCATATGGCCGGACAGGATGTAGCCCGGGTGGTCGGCAGGACCGATCGTGGCAAAAAGATTGGCCCGGTCACCTTCAGGCCCCGGCAGGATATGCGCGGCGATCCCGAAGGATTTGAGATAGTCCGCAATCCATTCGACGATATTGCCGTTGGGCGTGCCGACGACCGAGGGAAAGCCGACCAGCTTCTCCAGGATGTCCAAAGCGCGCATCGACTGTTCCCGCCTCTCAAAGCCATGACCTCTTGGCCGCCACACCTTGCTTTTGCAGAGCATGCGAACCAATCCTGGCAGGCAAGGTTAGAGGCAGAAGAAACCAATGGCTGCCGAAAGTGGACGCGATACGGTCAAATCTTGTGTTCGGTTTCGCTTCAGCAGTGAAATGTTTCGCGGGATCTCGACTAACGTGACTGCGGGGATATCCGAGCGGTTCGCCCAAGGAGATATACGTCTCGGCTGGATAATGATGGATAGTGAATTACCAGGAACTTTGAATGTCGATAATTTCGAGATGCGCTTTGCGGATATCTCGAGTGTCGAAATCTCCAAGCTGCAGGCTTTGTCGATCTCGGTGGGCTGGCCCCACCGGGCAGCCGACTGGCAGCATCTGCTCGACATCGGGAAAGGGTATGTCGCGCTTGACGAGATCGGCCGCGTAGGAGCCTCGGGCATGTGGTTTCCTCATGGCGAGGGTTTTGCCACGTTCGGGATGCTGATTACCTCGCCGAGGCTGCAGACCAACGGGGCGGCCAGGTGGCTGATGAAACGGATCATGGCAGACTGTGGCCGCAACCGTATTCGTCTTAACTCGACGCGGGAAGCTCGGCGGCTTTATGCTTCGCTGGGGTTCAAGCCAAAGCAGACGGTTTATCAGTGCCAGGGTACGGTGATCGCGCCGATACCGCCTCAGCCGCTGGAGGAAGGACTCGTTTTGAGACGGCTGGACCGCGGCGATCTGGAGGCGGTCATCACCTTCGATACTCCGGCCTTCGGGACTGAACGCCGCCTGCATCTCCAGCGATTGTTCGAGAGTTCGATCTGCTACGGTCTATACCAAGGCGCGCGGCTGCGTGCCTTTTCGATGCGTCGGCGCTTCGGACGAGGACATGTTGTCGGGCCGGTGGTCGCCGGCAACGACGAGGACGCCATCACCGTCACCTACCCGCATATCGCCGCCCATGCCGACGGGTTCCTGCGCCTCGATACGCATATCGACACTGGCCCGTTTGCAGCACTCGTCCAGCAGTGCGGGCTCGGTATCTACGCTACCCTCACGACGATGGTGACTGAAGGGACAGCCGGCTATGGTACCGGACAAAATGACAGCCCGAAAGTCTATGCCCTGGCCTCGCATTCGCTCGGGTGAGACTTCTTCTGATATCAGGTATCAAGTTGTGCGCTGCCAACACTATGTCGGATAGGCGGCCTGCCTCGCCGCAGCCGTTCCGCTGGGCCAGCGCTGCCGCACGACCCTGACGACTCTTCGTCGGTTCTCTGCTATCGGGTCTGTGTCGGAGGTTGTTTGTCGGTCCAGGATGGCGGCATCCCGACCTGAGAAGCCGCAAAGTCCACCAGACCGGGCGATCGGCCAAATTTTTCACACGCAGGATATTTCGGCTTTCCACCAAGTCCGGACTTGATTCTCTGCCCAGACGGGATCTTTGGGAGGCCCTTGAAGGGCGTCTTGCCGGTGACGAGCATCTTGGAAAAATCACTGCCGAAGCTCGCCGCGAGCGAATAGGCGTCCCCGATCTGCGACACGCGCGCACTGGTAGTCACGAAGTTTGCTCCCTTTGCCCATACCATCGCACCCACCTGCCTGCCGTCCCGTGTGGTTGCCTCGGCCTCTACGGAAAGGCCTCCAAGCCCCAAGGGCAGCCTCGGGACGGGCACCGGAACGACGAAGTTGGCTCCAAGCGACGTTGCCGTCGACAGGGCGGCCACCGTGGCATTGGTCGGCACGATGCGGGTGATGGTTGCGTGAACGACGAGGTCAGCATCCTCTTTTCGCTCCACGACGACGAAACGATCGCTGACGCCAACACAGAGGGCGCGGCTGATCACATTCGCGACCAGGGCCTGATCGGAAGACTTCCTGACGGATAGTTCAGCGCTGCCTGAAACCTTCGTTGGCTCGATATAAACCGTTCTGTTGGACGCGAGATCAGTTGAAGCGACCCGATAATTCGCTTTGGTCATTCGCCCGTTGTTCGATGTCAAACTGTCGTAGGAGGCGAGCGAATTTGCCCGCTCGAGCGGCACGGCGGCGCACCCCCCAAGCGACAAAGCAAGGAAAGCGGGCGCAATCAGTCGATGACACGGCTTGATGCCTGCCAAGCCAAGGCGGGGATGTAACATTTGTTCTCCTGATGGGTGAGGAAACGGCCTGCACATACGGCTACCGCCACCGTGTTGTCTGTGTGGCTGTGAGCGTGTCGGCGAACGAAGGCCTATCTTTCCACAGGCTGCCGTTCTCCATTTCTGCATATCCAAGGTTGTAGACCGCGCGCATATAGTTGGTGTTGAATGGATCGGTCATGTTGTAGGCAACCTGCGTATCGATCGAGGCCACACGGAACCGAATGCCGTTCTTTTGGGCGTAGACGTAAGTGGCCACCAGCGCGCTACGTGTCTGTGCCTTGATGAGGGAGGAATTCGCTCGAGCCATGACTGTAAACGTGTTGTTCGTGGTGGTTGAAAATTCAGGCATCAGCGCGTTGTTGATGATAATGTACATGTTTAGCTTCACGCCCTTGGGCCACGCGACCTTGTCCGAATTGGCCATCCATCCCTCCGGAATCGTCAGGATTTGGGAGGCGGAGCCTCCGTCGGAGTGCATTTCCTCGAACGATTGGTCGCCTGAATTTGCTTTGATGAGCACCGCTGGATAAAGGCCGGGGATGCTTGCCGATGCGATGACGATATCGCGGAAAAGTTGTAGCGCGTCGGGCCGAGCGCTGTCGGCGATGGCGCCCATGTTCCAGACCACCGCTCTTTGGGAATCGAGGTTCGAGGTCAAAACAAGCAGGCGGCGTCCCTTGCGATGCTCCGCGGCGATTTTAGCCAATACATCCTGCGTCAGGTATCGTTCGACCATCGTTCTAAGCGGCTTCTGCTTCAGGAGGCTTGCGCCGAGAAGTCCCTGTGGCAGGAAATCGGCATCGACCAATTTCTTGGCGACGCCGCTCGTATATAAGTCGACGAGGATGTTGTCGTAGGCGGAACCGAGGAAGGCGTAGGGCGCGATCAGTGCGCCCGTGCTGACGCCGCTGACAATGTCGAATTCGGGTCGCTGTCCCCTATCCGACCAGGCCTTCAGCGCCCCGACGCTGAACGCGCCTCCGGCGCCTCCGCCCGACAACACAAGGTAGTTGACCTCCTTGTGTCTCGGAGCCGGGAACCAGGCGCGTGTTTCAGGCAGGTTCCGGCTTGTATCCGCATAAATGCGGATATCGCCAAACCCGTGGATCCCGGCGGTCGCGGCAGCCTTCGGCCCATAGGGAATGCGGTCCGGCGCCATGCAGCCGGCAAGAAAAGCCAGCATGAAGATGGCTATCATTCGATGCACGGTTATAGCCTTATACCGGGCGACTGTTTGGAGACGCTGAAATCTCTATCGACCATACCGCAGACATCATCCGCGGATGCGGCTTGCGGACGCCGTGATGTTCCGATCGTCCAATGCAGTGACCTCACCAGATAATCTCTGAATTTCACTATAATCTTCCTTCGCACTCGTATCTGGCTGTATTAATTCAGAATTTGTCGTTGCCTTTGGTTTTGTAATGTTAAGAGTTGTTGGCCGCGGCGATCGGGTATCCGCCATCGGGTCGCCAGCAAGTTCATGGCGTGGCGGAGACCGGTATCCCGCAACAAAACTTCATCGATCGCCTTGGTTTCGTCCCTGTTTTGACATCGCCAGGTTGCTTGCCGCGGTTATCGATCGCGACAGCAAAACGGGAGGTCGCTATGACCCACGATGAGATGACGATTGCCGAGGTTCTGAAGGATCCTCTGATCCGGCAAATGATGCGGGCAGACCGGGTGTCTTTGAGAGAGATGAAGAAACTGCTTCGGGAAGCGGAAGGCGGGCAGAGGCTTCTGAAGAAAATCCGCCCCTTATCCGAGGCCGCCGGATCGGCGTGCGCGACTCCATCTGGCCGGCAATCCTTGCCGATGTTGCCGTCAATATCGTCAGCGGCCACAGGCTGATCGGAAACGTACCGAATTGGATCTTCGAGTGGTCTTTGTGATGATCAATTGCGACGGCGAGGGCACCCACGGCATGACCATCATGAAGGGTTTTGCCAACATGTGGTCGATTACCTCTGCTTGACGGGGACCTCGTGAGCCAGCGTCTGCTCTCTTGCAACTGGGCCCAGACTCCTCTGATGCGAAACAGCCTGCATCGGCGGCAATTGTATCGTCACTCGCAGACCATGCGGCACTATGTTTTCAAGTAGCAGCGAGCCTCCGTGGCCCTTAACGATTTCATCCGCAATCGAAAGCCCCAGCCCAAAACCGCTGTTGGAATTGAGCGACCGGGCCTCGTCAACCTTGAAGAAGGGCTCCAGAACCTTGTCCTCGAGCCCTTCTTCAAGGCCTGGGC
Source organism: Neorhizobium sp. BETTINA12A (assembly GCF_023006485.1). Taxonomy (NCBI): domain Bacteria; kingdom Pseudomonadati; phylum Pseudomonadota; class Alphaproteobacteria; order Hyphomicrobiales; family Rhizobiaceae; genus Neorhizobium; species Neorhizobium sp. BETTINA12A. The sequence goes on along the minus strand of NZ_JALBGW010000008.1, from coordinate 66,585 downwards.
CGTTGTCGTTCACAATTATGACCGCTCCACCCTGCGGGCTATTGCGCAACTCGACAGCTACCTTCGTGCCGAACCTTACCGCGTTCTCCACGATGTTGGTGATCGCGCGTATGAGAGCCTTTTGTTGACAGACGTATCCAAACCGCTCAGGTCCGCAGTAAATTACGTCATGCCCGAGGTCACAAAATTCCGAGGCGATCGTCCGCAGAAGGCTGGAAATATCAACCTTTCGAGGCGGTTCGGCTGTAACGGTGCTGCTTAAATACTGAAGGCTTTCCTCAATCATGGTGGTAAGGTTGTCAATATCCGCCAGCATCGCTTCCCTGGACGCGGGGTCCTTCGAACGCTCCACGCGCATTCGCAGTCGTGTCAGAGGCGTCCTTAGATCGTGGCTCACCGCCGTCAGCATCCGCGTGCGATCATCGACCATTTTACGGATACGGTGACGCATGTTGTTGAGAGCGGTCGCAAGCGTGCGAAGTTCCCTGGCGCCTTCGGCGGTGAATTGCTCTCCTTCGTTACCGTCGAGGCGCAGTCTCTTTGCCGCGTCGGCAAAGCGGACGAGAGGCGACGTGATCATGCGGCTTATATAGAGCACGAGGAGGAGCATCGGCAGCATCAGGATGCTGGCCTTGGCGATGAACTCGACGACTGCGCTGAAAGACGAGGGGGAAACATCGGCACCGGTAAACCCGATAACGAGAGCACGTTGCGCGTCAAGGCGTACCGCAATCGTGCTGTGTCCCTCGCCGTCCGACGTGTTCTCAAGAACCACCGCCTCAAAATCGGCAGGCAATACGTCCTGAAGCGCGTCCGAGCTGAGGTGATCATCCGTTTGGCGGGCCAATTCGCCACGGACGTCGCTCCATGGCAGAACCTTCAATTCGAGACTGCTTGAGGCGCTTGCCCTCACCAGATGCTCGATTTCGTCGTCATTTCTGGCGCTTCTGACCTGATACACAAGCAGCTCGATTTGAGCGCCTTTGCCCATAAGCATTTTTTCATTCTGGAAAATGAATGGCTCAGGGAGAACAGCGATAAGACAAATAACGAGCAGCGGAACAATAGATGCGAACACCATGAATTGGGTTCGTATGGATGCCCTGCGCAAGCGGCCAATCATAGTGCTATCGCAACCTCCGGAGTGAAAACATATCCGCCCAGGCGCACCGTTTTAATGAATGTCGGCTCCTTGTAATTCGGTTCGATTTTCTGCCGGACACGACTGACATGGACATCAATGCTGCGTTCGACAGGTCCTGCAGAGCCTGCATGGGTACGGGCCAGTATTTCCTGGCGGTTCATGACCTGCCGGGGGTGCTGGCAAAACACCAGCAGCACATCAAATTCCGCCGTCGTGAGCGACACATGGAAACCGTCGCGGTCGGTCAATTCTCGCGTGACCGGATCAATCCGCCAACCCGCAAACGTCATAGGGGCCTGCTGTGGCTTGACCTGCGCTGAATACGACGACCGCCGCAGAAGCGCCTTTATCCTCGCCAGAAGTTCCCTGGATTTAAACGGTTTGGTGACGTAGTCATCGGCGCCCAGCTCCAGTCCGACAACCCTGTCTATTTCTTTCGTTCGCGCTGTCAGCATGAGGATGGGTATCGTATCGGACGACCTGATTCTTCTGCATATACTAAAACCGTCCTCGCCCGGCAGCATTCCATCCAGCACTATAAGGTCGAATTCCTTCTTCTTCAGGACACCGTCCATTTCAACCGCAGACCCGACCGCCTCTGCGGCATAACCCGCCTCCTTGATCAGATCGATCAGCATGCTGGCGATATCCCGATCATCCTCGACGACCAGGATTCGGGCTGACCCTTGTACAAGAACATTGGATGCGACGTTATTCATAGGCTTGGTCATTGGTAGCGGAATCCCGACTGTCAGTTAGCCCGTTTCGCAGCATGGTTGTCAGCAACAATTATGTTTAATTTTGTTTCACGGTTTCGCCACGGACTCTGAGTCGATGGGTTCGTTAGCACTGCCGGCCAGCCTCGATCTTCGGTTCGTGGACCACGGCCTCGCGGCTATCGTCCTTCCCGAAGCTTCGCTTTAGAAGCAGCAGGAAATCGTCGACAAAGGTGAAGATCACAGGAATAACGACGAGGCTGAGGACGGTGGAAGTCATCAGGCCGCCGATGACGACGATCGCTATTGGTTGACGGAAGCTCGCATCGCCACCGCTGAGGCTCAGGGCCACGGGGAGCATGCCACCGCCCATGGCAATCGTCGTCATGACGATCGGGCGGGCGCGCTTATGGCAGGCGTCGACCAGGGCGTCGAAGCGCGAGAGGCCGGCGCGTCGCGACATGATCGCGTACTCGACCAGCAGAATCGAATTCTTCGTCACCACGCCCATCAGCATGAGCAGGCCGATCAACACGGGCATGGAGAAGCTGGTTCCGGTCAGCACCAGCGGCAGCAGCGCGCCGCCAAGCGAAAGGGGAAGCGCCATCAGGATCGTCAACGGCTGGAAGAAGTCCTGGAAGAGCAATACCAGAACGGCATAGATGCAGAACACGCCGATCCCCATGGCGATGGCGAAGTTGTCGAAGAGTTCCGAGCTGCGCTCCAGTTCGCCCTGTTCGACGAGCCTGACGTCGTCCGGAAGGTTTTGCAGGGCGGGCAGCGCCTGCGCTTCGCGATAGACCTCGCCGAGGATACGGCCGTTGAGTTCGACCGATAGCGTAACGTTTCGCGAGCGGTCGACGCGGCTGATCTCGGACGGACTGCCCCCGATGCGGATGTCGGCGACCGAACCGAGATCGACGCTGCCCCTGGCGCCGGCAACGCGGAGATTCGCAATATCGTCAAGCGTCGTTCGGTTGCCGGGATCGAACCGGACGCGGATGGGGAGCTGGCGCTGGGGCAGGTTGAGCTTGGCAAGCGAGGAGGGATAATCCCCGCTCGTGGCCACGCGAACCGCTTCGGAAATCGCTTCTGCCGTGACGCCGAGGGCGGCGGCGCGATTGAGGTCCGGGCCGATCTGGACTTCCGGGGCCTGTAGGGAGGCGCTGGAGGTCACTGCGCCGATGCCTTGAAGGCCCCGCAGCTGTTCTTCGAGTGCTCCCGCCACGCGGTCGAGCGCTCCGGAATCGTCGCTGGCGAGTGTTATTTCCAGCGTCGTACCGTTGCCGCCCGTACCCACTTCGATCCTGACGCCCGGGAGAACCGCGAGCGCCCGTCGGATGTCGTTTTCGATCTCGGCCTGCTTGCGGCTGCGTTCGCCGATCTTCTTCAAATCGACGACAAGGGAGGCGGTCGCTGTATCGGCGGTCGTCGAGGAATCGATCATGTCATCCGACGAGGCGCTTCCGACGGCGGAAAACACCCGCGTGACGTCCGGCAGACCGGAAACGATACCTGCCGCCCGCCGCGTCACGGCGTCCGTTTGTTCAATCGGGCTGCCGGGCTGAAGCGTCAGAGTGATCCTCGTCTGCGAATCGTCCGATGCGGGCAGGAAGCCGGCGCTGAGCATGCTAATCGTCGAAAGCGAGAGCCCGAGAAATATGCAGACGCCGAGGACCGTCAGCTTGCGATGGCGCAGGCAGGTTTTGACGACGGCCATGTAGGCGCACATGATCCGGCCGTCCCTCTGCGCGACGGGATGCGCCTTCATCAGATAAGCGGCCATCATCGGCGTCAGCAGGCGTGCGACGACCAGTGAGGCGAGAACCGCCACCGCCGCTGTTATGCCGAACTGGCGGAAGATCAGGCCGGGAATACCGCTCATGAAAGCGGTCGGCAAAAAGACCGCGACGAGCGTCAAGGTCGTGGCGACAACGGCAAGGCCGATTTCATCGGCGGCCTCGAGCGCCGCTCCCTTCGGAGTTTTTCCCATTTGCAGGTGGCGCGCGATATTCTCGATCTCGACGATCGCATCGTCGATGAGGATGCCGACCACGAGCGAGAGGGCGAGCAGCGTCACCGTATTGAGGCTGAAATCCGCCAGATACATTACGAGAAAAGTCGGGACGACCGAGAGCGGCAGCGCCACCGCCGAAAGCAGGGTGGCGCGCCAGTCGCGCAGGAAGAGCCAAACCACCACGACCGCCAGGATTGCACCTTCATAGAGCATGTTCATGGAGCCGTCGTAGTTTTCGATGATCGGCCCGACCGTGCTGTAGGCCTGAACGATCTCGACATCGGGGTTGGCTGCGGCAAAGTCCTGCATGGCCGCTTCGATGGCGGCCGCGACGCCCGTATCCGAAAAGCCGTTGGATCGTTTCACCTCGACAGCGATCACGGGTTCGCCATCGAGATGAGCGATCGACGAGCGGTCGGCAAAGCTGTCCGTCACCGAGCCAATCTCGGCCAGCTGCACCAGCTCTCCGCTCGGAAGCGGGATTGCGAGCGCCTTCAGTTCTTCGACGGAGGATACCGCCCCAAGTGTGCGGATTCCCTGCTTGCCGCCGCCGATCTCAGCCCGGCCGCCCGATGTGTCCGACTGCACGGACTTGAGCTGCGAGGAAACGGTCGCAGCGCTGAGGCTGAGCGCGCTCATGATCTGGGGGTTGAGGTCGATATGAACTTCGCGCTTGATGCCACCGATCCGGCTGACCTCGCCGACGCCGGACACCGAAAGCAGGGCCTTCGTCATGTCGTTGTCGACGAACCAGGAAAGTTCCGTCTCGTTGAGGCGGGCGGAACGCACCGCGTAGGTGAGGAGGGTGGAGCCCTGCACCGTAACCTTGGTCACGCCCGGCGCCTGCATCTCGGAAGGCAGGTCCCCGCTCGCACTATCGACGGCATTGCGCACCTCGTTCAGTGCTTCCTCGCTGTCCTTTCCCAACTGGAACGAGACATTGATGATGACCGAGCCGTCCGTGACCGTCGTCGTGATGTGGTCGAGGAGGCTCAGCGATGCGAGCCTGTCTTCGATCTTGCGCGCGACTTCCGTTTCGAGCTGCGCCGGCGCGGCTCCTTCAAGCGAGGCGCTGATCTTGATCGTCGGCAGATCCATGTCGGGAAAGTTCTGTACCGCGAGCCGGTCGAATGCAATCAGGCCGCCGACGGTCAGCAGGATAAACAGCAGGATGGCGGGAACCGGATTGCGGATCGACCAGGCGGAGAAGTTCATCGCGATTCTCCCTTTTCGAGCTGGACGAGAGCATCACCCGTCACCCGGACGAAGGACTTGTCCGAAAGAAAAGCACCACCCGTCATCACGACGCCGGTCGAGCGGTTAAGGCCAGAGAGGATTTCCACTTCGCTGCCATCGCGGCGGCCGGTTTCCACACGAACGCGTGACGCGCGGTTGTCTGCATCCACGGTGAAGACGTAAGCGATGCCGTCGCGCAGGACGAGCGCCGTCTCGGGCACGGTGAGCGCCGTGGTGGTCTCAAGCTCGATCTGGCCGGTGACGTAAAGGCCGATGGGCGGGCGCGCCGCCGCCGGCAGCGCCACATAGGCGAGCGCCCGGCCGGTATCGGTGCTGACCGTCGGTGCGACAAGCCGCACGGTTCCTTTGACGCGTCGATCACCAGGACCGACGAACGTGGCTGTCAGGCCTTGCCTGATGCGAGGCAAATAGCGTGCGGACACTTCCGCCTGCCATTCGACGCGTTGTTGGCGGATCATCCGGAACAGCTCCGTGCCGGAGGAGACGACGGCGCCGAGTTGAGCCGAGCGGGACGTGATCAGTCCATCGTCCACGGCCAGGATAGTCGCCTTGGCCAGCTTGATCTTCTGGCTTTCCAGCAAGGCTTCGGCGGATTCCACCCCTGCCATCGCCGTCTGTTCGGCGATCAGGTATTCGTTGATCTTTTCATCCGACAGCACGCCGCTCCCTTGCACCTTGCGTGCCCGGTCGGCATTCGCCGTCGCCTTGGCGAGGTCCGCCCTGGCACTTGCCAAGGCGGCCTCCTGGCTACGCAGTTCTGCACGCACTGCTTCGTCGGCAAGCCGGACGAGGGGCTGACCCTTCGAAACGACCGTTCCGACATCGACAAGGACGGCGGTCACACGCAGGCCATCGATTTCCGCAGCGATGACCGCTTCGTGCCAGGGCTTCAGCCAGCCGCTGGCCGGCACCGTTTCAGGCCATCGACGTTCTGCGGGATTGGCGACGGCGACGGTAAGCGCTGCCGCCTTGTTCTGTTGCGCAAGCACAGGCTCCGCCGCGGAAGCAAGGTCCGCGCTCACGAAGAGGGCGAGAAGAAGAGTTGTCGGTCGCATCGGTTGAATCTGCTTTGCTGCACCCTACCGGACGCTTAGAACTTGTACCCGACCATCAGCATCGCTGACGGCTGTACGTCGTTCTGAACGATCGGACTATCCTTCGCATCGCCGGTCAGGAACCCGACCGCTGCCTGGCCACGGATAACCCAGTGTTCGGTCGCCATATATGTGACAGACGCCTCGATATCGAAGCGTTTCAAGCCAGCGCTTGCCTCATATTGCCGCAATCCCGATCTCGCAGACTGGGCAGCGGTTACCCCAAAATAGCTTTTCATGTAGTTGTCGTCGGCAAACGTCGCGGAAGCGCCAGCGGAAAGAATGAAACGATCGTAGTGATGCGAGACATTCGCACCGACCTGACCGAGAAGTCCGTCGCTCCCGCCGATCGTCTTGTCGACAGACGCATAAAATTCCATCGGTCCCCATTCATACGAGAGCTTCGTTCCGACGACAGCCCCAGCGTCGATGTCGCCAAGCCCTCTCAGGTGAGAGGAATCGTCTTCATCCCGCCCACCCCCGATGTCGTAACCGCCCTTCACCGTGAGCTTAAAACCGTTGGACTTCAGCACATCGACTTCCAGCCCGCCCGGATCGATCGTGACGCGATCACCGAAGGTCGCGGAAATCATGGGAATGGGAACCAGTTCGAACTCATCCGATCCTTCGAATTTCGGTGCATACATGGCTCCGGCGCCAACCATGACGTTCCAGTCGGAAAGCTTCTGGCGTATCCCGCCAAACCGTCCCTTGTCGAAGCTCGCGGTCGCGGGGATAGCAGCCTCTTCACCCTCGTAAGGGTCGGCAGCGCGTGCCTCGGCAAGGGGGCAAGCGACAACTGCGAGCCCCGCAGCGATGGCGACACGTCGCGGTCGGCTTAAGAAGGACTTGGTCAATGACATTCAAATTGGCTCCTGGGATCCGGTAGAGAGTTTTCGGCGTGCAGGCGTGAAAGCCCGACGCGCCGGCCTCTTGCGGAGCGCACTGTCCCAGACGACGCCGTTAACTTGGGTTTTGTGATGTTAAGAAATGTTGTCCCGGTCGATGCCGCTGGCCTGCAGGTGGCAGCACTCGCAACAAAATCAAACAAAACCAAACACACGCTTGCACCGGTAAAAGCTAGATTTTCTCATCTCCGTATGAGGAACTCGCTATGTCTATCGAAACAACTCACCCCAAGAGAATTCTTGTGTTTCTGCCCGTGGCGGCGGCCAATGCGATCGTCGCGAAACTGGCGAGCCATGGGCATGACTCCGTGGCGGTATCGACGTTTCCGGAGGCTTTTATTGCACTCCGTTCGGATCATTATTCCTTCGCCATAACGACACGACCGGAGATCGATCTCCTGCGCAATATCCGCTCCATACCAGTGGTCAATCTCGAAGTTTTCTTCCACACGGAGCCTTCCGGCGATGGTCCGCTGGTAACGTCAAAACGGTTCGACAGCAGCGCATTCATGAAACGGATCGAGTTTCTTGTTCAGCCTATGGCGACAAGAGTTGAACCCGCAGGCGCCGAGTGGGCAAAGAACGAAGCGGTGCGAGAACCTAAGACGCCCCGATGGTGGGTGGCGGTAAAGTCCATGTTGGGTTTGCCGCGCCGGCGAGAAGGATTGAAGGATGTTCGATCCTAAGAGGCATCCAACCCGTCAGTGCAAATGAACACATTGACGGATTTGTCTTCGCGAGGTTTTTTCGCATCGGTAGCGCCTTCGACTTAAATCGGACGCAATCCCCTCGGCATTCGCAGAACATGACATCGTTCCGCCAGTTGGTCTCCGTCAGTCTTTCGGTTCTCGCGGGGTTAGCCGCCGCCGGTGCTCCGACAGGGGCCGAGGCCCATCCTCATATTTTCGTCGACGCGAAGTTCGAGGCGGTGGCGGGCGCGGATGGCAGCCTCGCGGAGGTGCGAGACACCTGGCGCTTCGATGAAGTCTTCTCCTCGTCGGTGCTCCTCGACTACGACAAGAACCGCAACAACACTCTCGATCCCGCGGAGGTGGCTGCGGTGGCCAAGACGGTTCAGGAATCCCTTGATCGGTACAACTACTACACAAACGTGACGATCAACGGCAAACCGTTGGCGCTGGCCAAGCCAGATGCCTTGCACGGCACCTACGAGAACGGCTACCTCACCCTGTCGTTCAGTCAAAAGCCAGTGCAAAAGACGCCATTGAAGGGATTGATCGTGTTCGGCGTCTTCGATCCGACCCTCTATACCGCGCTGGACTTTTCAGACGACGCGGCCCTGAAGACGTCAGGCAACAGCTTCGGCCACTGCGCGCGCAAAGTCGTCAGGCCGGATTCGAAGGAGATCCTGGCAGAAAACCAGGCGATGCTGACGACCATGTTCTTCAGCGACCCGATGGGAAGCGACTATTCGCAGATCGTTGCGACGAGGCTGGAGGTCCGCTGTTAAATCTTCCTCAACCATGATGGCCGACCTTCACAAATGTCATTCCCGGAGAGTGTTCGTGAACCCGAAGCTCATACTTCTCAAATATCTTGGATTTTTATCCGCTGTCGCCTGTCTATCCGCGCCTTCCGCATCCTTCGCCTCCGAAGGCGCGTCCCGGCTCCCGAATTGGCTGAACGCCCATGTCGGCGCCGGAAACGGCCAGATCGCGCCGATGGTGCTGGAAAGGGCACGTGCGCTTTATCAGGAAAAGCTGTCGCAAGGTAAGATCAGGAACGCCTGCTACTTCGCCATGGACGCTACGCGGCCGAACGACCTGACCGAAGGGCCTGCAGGGGGGCGGTTCTACATCATCTGTGAGGCTGAGCAGTCCTTTCGCGTAATTTCGTCGGGGCACGGCGGGGGCCGCAACCTGCCGGGCGTCGCAAACTTCACCAATGGACGGCAGTGCGCGAAGAACTTCGGCAATGCCCTCAACTCCAATCTGACCGCAGGCGGGGCCTATCTGACCAGCGAGATCAAGACCTCCTTCAAGGGCTACTACAACGTTTCTCCAAAGCAGGAGACGGTCCTGACCAGGTCGTTCGTGCAGTTCGATGGCGTCGGAGAAACTGCGAACGCCAGGCAGCGCGCGATAGGCGGACATGCCTCGGCACTCGTCTCCGGCATCTGCATGATGAAGAAGCCGGATAGTCCCTACGCCAACCGCGACGGATATGTTCCCCGTGGCAAGCTGGTAACCTATGCCGGCGGCCGCAGTGATGGCTGCACCAGCTGGTCGCCATCGGAGACGCCCCAGGTGCTGTCGATGGTCAACGACAATCCGACGACCCTCTACGTCTATCCGGAGTCAAAAGACATCGCGGCTGTCTCCAAGGCACTGGCGACGGGCAAGGCACCGGAGAAATCAGGACTTTACTGGAACGCCACGTGCCTGCAGGACATCGGCGCGCCGAAGTTCTGGGCGAAGGAGACGCTGGAGCCGATCATCACTAAGTACACCCAGGATCATCCCGCGCCGCCACCGCGTCCGGTTCCGATATGTGAAGGCTTCTTTTGAGGTTCGACTGGACTGACCACACGAAACTCTGACTTCGCGCCTTCTACCTTGGCTTTGACCCAAGTGGATAAATAGGGCTAACATCCACGTCAGCAGTGGCCTCTTTCTTGCGAGCGCTACGCGCATGGAGATGCAGATGAGGCGCGCGCTTTTCCTCCTGAAACTAACGACGATCATGATCGGGACGGCTTGTCCGGCGTTTGGCGTTTTTGCGGCTGCTCAGCCGGTTCTATGGAGCGCCTTGCGGCCTGCGGATCAATCGAGATTAGATGTCGCGTTACCAGGCATGGCATCCAGTCGCTCCCAGGGCGAAACACTCGCATGGCATGACGAAAGCCGCGCGGTGGAGCTGACCGGGTTCATCCTGCCCGTCGATCAGGACGGCGACCTCGTCTACGAGTTCATGCTGGTGCCCTGGGCCGGCGCCTGCAGCCATAGTGCGGCTCCACCGCCGAACCAATTGGTCCATGTCGTAGCAGACGAGCCATTCCATCTTTCGAGGGTGTACGAGGTGGTCACCGTGACGGGGAACCTGCGACCCGGCCTGGACAAGGCCCAGCTCTTCATCATGGACGGTGTGCGCGTCCTCGACTACGGCTACAGCATGAGCCATGCTGAGGTCGCGAGAGCGACCGATATCGCGGATCCCGACCTGAAGTCGGTTTCACCGTTCGGCGTGCTTGCGCGATGAGCGTTCGATCAGCAGCCGTGTCACGGCGCCGGTGATCGATCGTCAGGAAACCAGACGAAACGCAGTCACTCCTGGCCGTCGTCAAAAACCCGGTTTATCACCGAGACAGTCAATGCAACCGCCGTCCCCGGCCAGATCATCAGCATCGGGTGGTCGAAGATAAACACGCGATATTCGAACAGCATCGATCCCCAATCCGGCTTCGACGGGTCGGCCCCAAGGCCGATGAAGGCGAGCGAGGCGTAGGCGACTGCGGCAAGCCCCGCTTGGTTGCCGACATAGGCGAACATCAGCGGCAGAGTATTCGGCAGAAGATGGCGGGTAATCATCCGTGCCGGCGCAACGCCGAGGCTCCTCGCTGCCAGCATGAACGGCTGGCCGAGCACCCGCTGACTGAGCGAATGCGCAAGCAGCGCATGCGGCCCGACGCCAGCCAAGCCGAGCGCCAGTCCGGCGCTGAGCGGCGACAGGCCGAAAATCGCCGCCGCTGTCAGTGCGACGATGAGCGTCGGCATCATGATGAAGAACTCGCAGAAGCGCAGGATCACCTTCTCGCGCCAGCCACCAAGGACGGCGGCGGCGGTGCCAAGCAGCGTGCCCGCGAAAAAGCCGATCGCACCGACCGAGAGGATGACGCAGGCCGTCCGCCAGCCGCCGGCCATGATACGGGATAGAAGATCGCGACCGAGATGATCGGTACCGAGCAGATGGCGGGCGGTCATGCCGGAATGACGGGCAAGCATGTCCACCGTATCGGGATCATATGGCTGCCAAAAACCACCGACACAGAGAAAAACGGCGAGCGCCGCGAGCATGACCAGCCGGGACATTAGGCGAGACGCGGATCGAGAAGGCGCATGGCGAGATTGGCGCCGGCATTCATCACAAGCATCCAGATGGCGATGACCATGACATAGGCCTGCAGCACCATCTGGTCGCGCGCCGCGATGCTCTGCACCAGGAATTGGCTGATGCCGGCAAGCCCGAAGAGGATTTCCATGGTCGCGGTGCTGCCGATCACCCAGCCCGCTTCGGAACGGACTGCCGACAGGAGGGCATAGAGCGCGCTGCGGTGGCCGTGCCGCCAGAGCGCTTGGCGTTCCGACAGGCCCTTGGCAAGAGCCGTGCGGAAATGCGGCTGGCCGGCGGTTTCCTTCAAGTCGCGCCGATAGACGCGGGAGAGAACGGCAACCGAATGCAGCGCGATCAGCAGGACGGGCAGGACGATTGCCGTCCAATCATTGGCGAAGGGTCTGACCCAGCGCAACTGCACACCAAAGACCCAGAGAAGGACAAGGCCCAGCCAGAAGGCCGGCACTGCCTGGACGAAGACCGACAGAGCCCGGCTCATCCGATCGACGATACCCCCGGGATAGGCCGCTGAGAAGAACCCGAGCGGAATTGCCAGCGCGATCGCCAGCGCCAGGCCGGCGAGACCGAGCGACAGCGAAACCGGCAGCCGTTCAACGAATTCGGCAAGTACGGGCTCTCCAGTCCGAAACGAACGGCCCCAATCTCCGCCGAGGAAATCTGCCAGCCAATGGAGATAGCGAAGCGGCACGGGCTGATCGAGGCCCCACTCCGCCCTCAATGCTGCGACGGTTTCCTCCGTCGCCGGCAGGCTCCAGACGCGAATGGCGATCGCAACCGGATCGGCCGGCATCAAGGTGATGACCGAGAAAGAGGCGAGCGAAACCGCCAGCAACCCCGCTATCGATTGTATGCCGAACCGGGCCAGTCGCATCACGTGGCCTACTCCGCCTCGCCGATATCGGCGCGCAGGACGTGGTAGTCGGATCCCCACGGCTCGTAGTTCTTCAGCCGCGTCGACAGGCCGACATACCAGACGGGCGATACCAGGAAGGAGACGGGCGCATCGGCGAAGACTTTCTGCTGAGCATCCAGCGCGATCGCCACCCGCTTTGCCGGATCACCCTCGGTCGCAAACCGGTCGAGGATCGCGTCGAAGTCCGGCGAGGCATATTTCGCATAGTTCAGCGAAGCGCTGCTTCTCAGCATCGAGTTCAGGAAAAAGGCGGCGTCGCCGCTCGGGGCCGTGTGCTGCGCCCAGAGCGCGATGTCAAAGTCGCCGGCCGAAGCTACCTGCTGGATGCTCTCTACCACCTGCGTATCGACCGCGATGCCGATCTTGGCGAGTTCCGCCTTGACCACCGGCAGCATGGTGACGAGATCCGGGCGCTGCGGATAGGTGATGACCAGCAGGCGCAGCGGCGTGCCGCCCTTTTCGCGCATGCCGCCGCCGCCTTTTGCCCAACCGGCTTCGTCGAGGAGCGCTGCTGCCCTGGCAAGATCGGTCGGGCGTGCCTCCCTGCCGGCAAAGGGGAAATAGGCGGCGTAGGCACCGGTGGCCGGTTCGCCGCCGTTGATCGCGGCTGCAAGCTCCTTGCGGTCGAAGGCCAGATCGATCGCCCGGCGCACCTTCACGTCAGCCATCAGCGGCCGGGCGGTATTGAAGAAAGCAAGATACTGGTACCCGACCGGGAACGACTTGATCGTCAGGTCCGGGTTTGTCTTGAGCCGGGTAACGACTTCCGACGGCAAGCCGAAGGCCATGTCGAGTTCGCCTGCTTCCAGCGCCAGCGTCAGGGTCTGGGCATCACCGAACTTGCGGAAATTGACCGGCGAACGCTGGTCGGCGCCAGCGAAATGCACGTTGGGCTCCAGCGTGATCGCGGCATCCGTCTTGAAGCCGGAGATCCGGTAAGGACCGCTGAACACGGCATTGCCGGCCCCGACGGGTTTGTAGGCAATCAGCGGCCATTCGGCGAAGAGTGCCTGAATGAACGGCACCGGCTTTTCGGTCGTCACCTTCAGTGTCAGGTCGTCGCCCGCCTCGAAGGTCAGCTTGCCGCCGGTCGCGAGCGCCGCCTTGTTGTTGGCGAACGTTGTATCGAAACCGGCTGCCAGTGCCTTGGCGGTGACGGGCGTGCCATCGGAAAACAGGCGGCCGGGTTTCAGGCTCACGGTCCAGGTCAGGTCTGCGATGCGCTCCGCCTTCTCGGCCAGCTCCGGCACGAGCTTGCCGTCCCGATCGACGGTGAAGAGGTTCTCGCCGACGCCATGGCTGACCAGCGCCCAGCCGTTCGAGCCCTTGGCCGGATCCGTGCCACTGGTGATGTAGGTGGCGCCGACGCGAACCGGCTCGGCAGCGAAGACAGTGCCTGCGGTGACAAAGATGGCGGCACTGAGCCAGGCGGCGGCCAGGCGCGATAGAGTGTGCGACGTCAATTCTCTTTCCTCTTGTTCTGTTCGGATGGGGCGCGAAGCCGCTGCTTGCGGCCCGTTGGGTGATAGGCGAAGTCCTCGACGATCCCACCGCCGAGCAGGTGCTCGCCGATGATCCGGTCGATCGCATCTTCGTTGACGCCGCCGTAATAGGTTCCTTCCGGAAATACCTGCAGCACGGGCGCCAGATTGCAGGGACCGAGACAGGTGGATTTTGCGGTCATCGTGCCGTCGCCGGCAGTGCGCAGTTTCTGCCGCTCCTGCTGGTTGCGCAGATGTCCCCAGATCACATCGGCTCCGGCCGCGTTGCAGGGACCGCCCTGGCAGACGAGCACGCGGCGTTTCTGGGCCGGCACGAGCGATCCCTCGGCAACGGGCGGCGTGTTGGTCTGCGGCACGTCCAGTGCTTCGGCGGTTTCGAGCAGTTCGCCGATCAGCCGCGCCATCAGCGTGCTCGAGGCGATATCCCGGGTGATCGAAAGGGCCGGCCAGCGCCGGCTATCGGCCGCTTTCCAGCGCTTCAGCGATTTCGTCAGCCAGATAAGGACGCTCGGCTCCATGGGCAGGACGAGCGGCACGATAACGACGGTTTCGACATCCTCGTCGAGCAGATCGGACAGCGCGTCGCGCAGGGAGGGGGTACCCTGTTCGGTAAAGGCGACCCGAACCGTTCCGGCTCCGGTCACGCCGGCTGCAAGTTTCGCGAGCCGTTGCATTTCCAGATGCGGCGATGCCGCAAAGGCGGATTTCGCAATCAGCAGGACGGCGCGCCCGGATACGTTCTGGGAAGATAATCCCTGTGTTTTCACTGCCTTCGTCTCACTCAAAGGAGGAGGCAGCAAAAATGAGGGTTGCGGCAGGCAGGGATAGCCCGACGGAACCGTCATTCCTGTGGCACACCCCGACCACGGAATTTCTATTGTCAGGCAGGTCTCCTGGCTCGCGGGTCAAAGCCTTGATCGCCCGTCTTCCCGGCATTGGCTGCCAGTGACATGTTGGACGAACGGCTCACCGCTCACAGTTGCGGGACAGCTCCGGTTTTTACCGGATTCCCTCTTAGCTTCCATCGCGGGATGGAAGAACCTTGACGCCGCCAACCTACACTCCCTCTGCCGACTGTCAACGGCGCCGCTTCATGCCGCAGCATCGCATCAATGCGATGCCCCGGAGCCGCCGACGGCAACGATCGTAAAGGGTTTTCCTTCGACGGGAATCGTACGGACCTCCTTCAGGCTTTCCGCATCGACGACGCGAACTAGCGAGTGCCGCGGATCGGTAATGACGATATGACCGTCCGCAACGGCAAGGCGCGGACGCGGATCACGCCAATGGCCGTCCTTGCTGTAGGGCTCGGTGACCTTTCCCTTGCGAACGATCTCGCCCTTGATCACGTCCAGCACATGAAGATCACCGTCCTCCGTCAGGATGTAGGCACTGCGCGGCGTTGCTGGGTCCAGCAGGAAGTCGACGCGGCGGGTGGGCAGGGCGATCAGCCGGAAGTGCTTCTCGCTGTCCGGATCGATCAGGACGATTTTGTCCTCGCCGTAGTTGCCGAGGAAGAACTGCATTGCCTTACCGCCAAGCAAGGTACCAGTCGAACCTTTCGGCATGTCAGATGGGTAAGCGAGCATTTCCAGTTTCGGTCCATCAAGTCCGCCAGGACGGGCGACAAGAACGCCTTCCTTGCAACCGAAAGCAACCAGCAGGGACGAAGTGGCCTCGCCGTGAAGATCGGTGCATTTCGCGACGTCGCCGAGCTGCCTGCCCGTCTCGTCAACGACGCGAAGTCCGACCCGAGGCGGCAATTCGTCGGGCTTGGTTTCGACTTCGGTGTTTGGAACCGACACCAGCACGAAACGACCCATCGTTACCGCTACGCCGTGATGCGGCTTCGTCGTGTCGATTGTCTTCACGTCAGCCCTGCCTTCGAGAAGAGCCGCTTCGTCGATGATATCCGCCTTGCCGCCTCGATCGTAGAAGAGGATCGCATGGTCGTCATGCGGAACGACGTGGAAAGGACGCTTGCCCTCGAAAGTCACGGGCAACAGCCCCACCTCGGAAACCTCCAGGTCCCGATGCTCCCCGTGATCGGAGAAATCGATGCCAGTCTTGAGGACGTGCATGATGTCATGATCCGACTGCGTGGCGAATACGGTCTGGCCGGACGCGCTGGCGGTCAGGGCCGCGGGACCCTTGACGTCATAGCGGCCGAGTTCCTTGCCGTTCTCGAAGTTGATGGCACGCACGACCGGGTTCGTGTGATCGCCGACAAACAGGCGCCATGCCTCCGTCGTCTCATGATCTTCATCGGCAAACGCTCCGGACGCCGCGAAGATAAGACCTGATGCGACAGCAGCTAGCAGACGGTTTCGAGTGAGAAAAGACGAGGCGGGTGACGGCCCTGGCCTGTCGATCCCGATCTCATCGACGGCGAACTTCTTTCCGTGCGGCTCCATCAGGATGCGGTTGAGAAGCGTGGTTTTGCCAGCACCGAGATAGCCGGTTAAAACGGTCACCGGAGTTGGTTGAGATTTCTGCCGTGACATGACTTGTCTCCAGATTGACGGTAGCTTCGATCATTAGTTCTATTATGTTATAACATTACGAACGCAATCGTTGTCAATCCCGAGAATGCGATGATCGACATTTGTCAGATCGCGATGCAGATCGAAACAAGACTGGCAGAGCTGGACCGAGAGTGGGATGTCGAACGAACGCTGGAGACGAACGCTTCAACCGCCTTGGATGGCCGGGAGCTATCGAACTGTACTTTCCCGGACGATAAGCTCCCATTCGACGGGTGCGGTGTATGATTTGGCATCGTTGATCCGTGCGACGATCGCCTCGGCCGTCAGCTTGCCAATACGCTCGCGATCAGGGCGAACCGTCGTTAGGGAGGGACTAACGCAGCTCGCCGCCTCGTTGTCTCCAAATCCAACAACGCCGATATCTTGGGGAACGCGCCGGCCGAGTTTCCGCAGTGCCCGAAGCACGCCAAACGCAACGACATCGCTGTTGCAGGCGATTGCGTCGATCTCGGGATGGCGCTCCAGAAGCTCGGTTGCAAGCCGCTCCCCGAGTTCAGGGCTGCCGCCTTGCTGCGCCGTATGCTTGACGATGTCGGGGAGGCCGGCCGTCGCTGCCGCAGCTTCCAGCCCGCTCAAACGCTTCTGGGCGCGTTTATCGTTTTCGCGAACGCTGCCAACAAAGGCCAGGCGCCGATAACCCTGAGCTATGAGATGGTTGGCTTGCGCTGCGCCGACACGTGCGTGATCGAAACCAACGGCGGTATCAATCACTTCACCGCCCGTGTCCCACATCTCGATGATCGGGATGTCGGCTGCCTTGAGAAGCTCGACGACTTTCGGGGGATGGTCGACGCCAATGATGGCAACGGCCGCCGGCCGCCAGCTCAGGATGGACCGGACGAGCCGCAGCTCCTGGTCAGCATTGTACCTTGTATTGGCGAGCATGACCTGCAGGTCATGCTCCAGCAAAGCTGATTGCAGCGTATCGATGATGTTGGCGAATTCGGAATAGTAGAGCGAGGTGACGACAACGCCAACAATGTCCGAGCGCGTGCCCGAAAGCCCGCCGGCGAGCCGGTTGGGCACGTAATTCAGCTCCTCCATCGCAGCATTGATCTGGCGGCGAAGTTCGATGCGGACCGTGTGCGGGGCGCGCAACGCGCGCGAGACGGTATTGACTGAAACGCCCACCCGCTCGGCGATCGAAGCAAGGGTCGGGACGTTGCGGGCTACCTTGTCGGAAAGTTCAATCGCCATCTCAGCTCAAAAAATCCCGTGAGTGATCGTTGCGTTAACGGTAACTTTATGCCATCTTTTTGAAATGGAGGCAAGCGAAAGAGGGACCGAAGTCGTTCTTTCGCCTGACACGGCAGGCGAAAGCCAGCTATCGGCGACGCGGAGGAGCAGTATATGGCTGAAAGGCCAAACATCATTCTGATCATGACGGACCAGCAGCGCTACGACTCGATATCGGCGCTCGGGTTCCCCTATGCCGTGACCCCCAATATTGATGGACTTGTCGAAAAGGGCGTGGCGCTTACCAATTGCCACGTCAATGCGCCAAGCTGCGTTCCCTCGCGCGCAAGCCTGTTTACCGGCTACTACCCGCATACGACGGGCGTTCTGGCCAACGGCCAGGCATGGCAGCGGACATGGGTCGAGCAGCTACGTGACGCCGGCTATCGCTGCGTCAACGTCGGCAAGATGCATACAATCCCCTACAATTCGGACTCTGGTTTCCACGAGCGCTACGTCGTGGAAAACAAGGATCGCTATATGGAAGGCCGCTGGTATTTCGACGAGTGGGACAAGGCGCTGGCCGCCAACGGCCTCGTCAAACAGCAGCGCGAGCACTACCGTAAACTCGACGACTATCGTGACAGGCTGGGCTGCTTCGACTGGAAACTGCCCGAGGCGCTGCATTCCGACGCCTTCGTCGGCAATATGGCGAAGTGGTGGGTCGAGACCTATCCGACGACCGAGCCGCTGTTCCTGCAGGTCGGTTTCCCCGGGCCGCATCCGCCGTTCGATCCGCCGGCGCGCTATACGGAGCCGTATCTCAGGCGCAACGATCTGCCGCTGCCAAGGCCGGCGAAAGAAGAACTGGATTCTCTCCATCAGGAGCTGAAGGACAAGCGCCAGCACGACGTGGAGGTCGATCACGACTCCGTCGTCTGGAGCCTCGACCCGTCTGAAGATCAGATGCAGCGGCTTTGGGCGCATTATCTTGGCAATGTCACGCTGATCGACGAAAAGGTTGGCGAACTGCTCGGTTCGCTTCAGGAGCGCGGCTATCTCGAAGATGCCATCGTCATCTTCACCTCCGATCACGGCGAATGCCTGGGCGAGCATGGCTTGATTCAGAAATGGTCGATGTATGACGTCGTCACCCGCGTGCCGACCGTCATCTGGTCGACGGCCGGCCGGTTTGAGGGTGGACGCTCGGTCGACGGTCTCTGCCAGCTCTTCGACCTCGGCCCGACCATCCTCGAATATGCCGGCATTGTGCCACCGAAAACCTTCGAAGCAAAAAGCCTTAAGCCGGCGCTCGAAGGCAAGGACTGGACGCCGCGCGACCACGTGTTCTGCGAACAGATCGGCGACGTGGCGATGGCCGGTGGCGTCGAGTTCATGACCGGCGTGAGGAGCGATCGGTGGAAGCTCGTCCACTTCAAGGGCTCTGAGGACGGACAACTGTTCGACCTCGAGAACGACCCGAAGGAGGTGAGGAACCTCTGGAACGATCCGGCCCATGCGGAACGGAAGCGCGAGCTTCTGGATGTTATGCGCGACTGGCTGATCGAATCCAACTTCAAGACGCGTGACGTCATGGCGGGTGCGCGATGAGCCATCGATATTGCCGGGACGGATCAGCTTCCCGGAGGGAGACATGACCTTGTCCATCACAACGAGTGAAGAAAAGCCCGAGCCGGCCAGCCGGTCGTCCCTCATGTCCGGTTCGATCGCAATGATGGCGGTCAACATCGCCGCCGTGGCTGTCGGCATCATTCTCTGGGCCGTCGTGACGTCACAGGGGGTCGTCGGCCTTCCGACGCCTCTTGCCGTGGCGAAGCAGGCGGTGATCCAGGCGCAGAACGGGCTTTTGTGGTCGGATGCGATTTCGAGCCTTGGCCGTGTCTTTACCGGCTTTGCGCTCGGCATCGCGGTGGCAATCCCTGTGGGCTTCCTGATGGGCTGGTATCGCATTGCCCGCGGCATCATCGAGCCTTACGTGCAGTTCTTCCGCACCATCCCGCCGCTTGCCATCATCCCCCTGGCGATCGTCACCATGGGCATCGATGAAACACCGAAGATCTTCGTCATTTTCCTGGCGTCCTTCCTGTCGAGCGTCGTGGCGACGTATCAGGGCGTCGTCAACGTCGATAGAACGCTGATCAACGCCGCACGCGTGCTTGGTGCCAACGACTTCACCATCTTCCGGCGGGTTATCGTGCCTGCCTCGTTGCCCTACATCATGGTCGGCGTCCGCATCGGCCTCGGGTCGTCCTGGGCAACCGTCGTCGCGGCCGAACTGATTGCCGCGCAATCGGGCCTTGGCTTCCGCATGCAGCAGGCGCAGCTCTATTACGATCTTCCGACGATTTTCGTCAGCCTCATCGCGATCGGCGTGCTCGGTCTCATCATGGACCGCATCGTTCAGACGACCGATAGCGTGCTGACCGCCTGGCAGGAAAAGCTATGAACACAAAAATCTCGTTCCAAAGCGTCACCAAGACTTTCAGCATCGCAGGGCAGACCTCCTTCAACGCGTTGCAGGGGCTCAACCTCGATATCGAGGATGGCGAGTTCATCACCGTGGTCGGCCCGTCCGGTTGCGGCAAGTCGACAGCCATGAATATCGCGGCGGGCCTTACCAACCCGTCGTCCGGACAGGTGCTGGTGGATAACGTGCCGGTCAAGGGACCGGGGCCTGAACGTGGCGTGATCTTCCAGCAATACGCGCTCTTTCCGTGGCTGACTGTTCGTCAGAACGTCGAGTTCGGCCTGCAGATTGCAGGTCACCCGAAGGCGGAGCGCGGCAAGATTGCGGACCATTTCATCGGCCTCGTGGGCTTGAGCGACTTCTCGAATTCCTTGCCGAAGACGCTTTCCGGCGGCATGAAGCAGCGCTGCGCGATTGCGCGGGCCTATGCGGTCAATCCGAAGATCTTGCTGATGGACGAGCCCTTCGGCGCATTGGATGCTTTGACCCGCGTGCAGCTTCAGGATCAGTTGCTGGCCACCTGGAGCAAGGAGCGGCGCACGGTGATGTTCATTACCCACGACGTCGACGAGGCTGTTTATCTGGGGAGCCGCGTCGTCGTCATGGCTGCCCGCCCAGGCCGGCTTCACAAAATAATTCCGGTTGATCTGCCCTATCCGCGCACCGAGGAGATGCGTCTTTCGCCCGAATTCTCGACATTGCGCAACGAGGTGTGGCGGTCGGTCTACCATCCGGCCGCGGCCTGAAGCTTTCAAAAACATCGACTGTTACAGGGAGGAAATGAACATGCTGACGAGACGTAATCTGATGAAGACGACGGCGGTCGCCGCCGTGGCGAGCGCATTTTCCATCGGCGGAAAGGCAAGCGCCCAATCCGCTGACATGACCATCGGCTACATTGCCGACTTTCCCAATGCCAGTGTCCTGGCAATCGCTCAGGACCAGAAGCTCTGGGAGGCGGAAGGTATCACGCCGTCGGTCAAAGTTTTCACCAACGGCCCGATCCAGATCCAGGCGATGGGCGCCGGCAGCTTGAATTTCGGCACGATCGGCCCCGGAGCGCTCTGGCTGCCAGCGAGCGGTCGGGCCAAAGTGGTCGGCGTAAACGATATCGGATTTTCCGACCGCGTCATCGTGCAGGGCAATATCGGCACGATCAAGGATCTGAAAGGCAAGAAGGTCGGAGTGCCGCAGGGTACTTCCGGCGATATGATCCTCCGCATGACGCTCACCAAGGCCGGCATGACGGTCGGCGACATTCAGGTCGTGCCGATGGATCCTGCAACGATCGTTTCCGCGTTCACGTCAAAGCAGATTGATGGTGCCGGTATCTGGTATCCACTGATCGACACGATCAAACCGCGCGTTCCGGATATGAAGGAGCTGGCGTCCAACCAGGATTTCTATCCGCAGACGTCGTTCATCAACACCTTCGTCGCCCGCAACGAAATCGTCCAGCAGAACCCGGATCTCGTGAAGAAATTCCTGCGCGTCATGAAGAAGGCGATGGATTACCGCGCCGCGAATATCGACCGGTCCATTCAGATTACGACGGCCTTCCTCAATGCCCCGGCAGATGCGACCGAGAAGGTCGCCCGCAGCCGCAAGATGCTGACAAGCAGAGAACTGGACGCCTTCACAAGGGACGGCACAGTCAACAAGTGGCTGGCGGACTTCAACAAGATGTTTCAGGAGTTCGGCACGGTGAAGGATCCGTTGCCCCCGGAACAGTTCTATACGGGAGATTTGTTCACCAGCGCTTGAACCTCATCCGCTCCTCGCTTGTTAGTCGACCGGCCTCGTAGTCGGCGATGTCATCGATGGACCATCCCGAAAGATGCATGTTGTGATGGTTTCACACCGCTTTCGGGATGGACGTCGGCGGACGGGCGAAAATCGGGTTGGGCTGGATCAGAACACCAACTCCGCATCATCGACAATGTAAGGAGCGTAGCGATAATCGCGGATAAAACTGATCCGTTCGCCACTCCATTCCAACCACATGAGGTGGGTCGGTTTCGGGTCGCCTTGGGCGCTGAAAACGGCGATGACCTGCCGGCCCTCCAGCCAGGCCGGGACAAGCCATATTCCGTCGCACTTGGCGTAGATCGTGAAGAACAGACCGACGTCTGCAGCGCCGGAGCGCAGCGGGTGCGAGGACTGCCGGAGTTTCACGTCCTCGGCGAGGAGCGCGCGCAGACCATTCCAGTCCCGCTGATTGAACAACGTAACGTAGCGCACCACGGCAGGGGAGGGGGCCGTCCGGTTCGGAAGGGGGATGCTTTGCGCATTGATCTCCCGGAGCCGCGCACGTCCCCGCGCCAGATGCCCCTTCACCGCGTCAATTGTGATACCGAGCAAACAGGCTATCTCTGCCAAAGGTTCGTCGAGCACGTCTTTCAATATAACGGCGCTGCGCTGCAGGACAGGGAGTTCATGGAACCGCGACACCGCAGTGTGCATCGCTTCTTCATGCATGAGACTCTCCAAGGGATCGAGATTGATTTCGTCGACGACGTTTTCCGCGGCCTCGACGGGCTCCGCGGCACGGATCGCCCGGCCGCGCAACAAATCCAAGGCGCGATTATGGGCGATCTTGAACAACCAAGCCCGCAGGTGCGGCGCCTCGTGCAGGTCTTCAAGGGCAACAAGAGCTTTGGCAAAGGTGTCTTGAACGACATCCTCGCCATCGATCACCGATCCCATGAGGCGGGCGCAATAGCGATGTAACTCCGGCCGCAATGCCTCGGCCAGGACTGTGAACTCAGCTCGTGTGCCGCGGTCCGGTTCCGACAATCCAGCACTCAATCCGCAAACCTTTCCATTACGTCCACACCCTTGTCGCCAGACAATCCGAATGCGAACCCCTCAGAATAAGCCGGATTGTCAAGCACGGCCACCACGTTTTCGCCGAAGAGCCTCGGTGGCATCGGCGCCCCGAAACGGGCCACGAATGCTTCGGGTTCGATGTCCATGGCCCGGGCATAGGCGCTGGCGGCGATGTCACCGATGCCGGTGGCTAAAATCACTTGCCGAGGCAGGATTGCCTGGAAACGGATACCAAGCTGCCTCTGCTCGGAAACCCGATTGGCATATTTGGCCATGAACCAAAGCATGCGTTTGGCGCCGCCATAGCCGCCTGACATCGGGGATCCATCGACGGCCGCGCCACTCGACACGACGACAACCCGGGTCCCGGGTTCGAGCGGCAGGTTCAGCGCGCCTTGCAGCCAGTGTAGCCCGGCTTTGACGTCGTGCTCCCAGGTCGCGGTGAAATCGGCCCAACTGATCTTGTCCAATCGCTCCATCGGCGGTTTCGCTCCGGCGTTCAGCACAAGTATATCCGGCCGAACGTCCGCAAGGATACGGTGTGCGGCGGCCTCGTCCCTGGCATCGGCGGCAATCGTCGAAACGCCCAGTCGGGTTCGGACAGCCTCGAGCGCATCGGATTGACGCGCCACAACCGTGACCCTTGCCTCCTGATCAACAAGTGCCTCCACCAGCCCCAGGCCGAGCCCGCGGCTTCCACCGGTGACGACGACATTCTTACCCTTGAGACTCATCGGTCCTGCTCCTTTGCTTCGATATTGCAAAGACGATCGAGGCTCTGGAAAAGAGTCAGCCGCTGATAGAATTCGGGATCACGGAGACTTCCACGTCCACACGGCAGCGCCTATGGCAAAAGTTCATCACCCCCAAGCTTGCGCATATAGGCTTCGAACATGTCGGCCATTGCATCGGCGAACCCCTCGATCTCCGCCGCGTCATGCTGTGCCTCGGAAAACTCTTTGCCGACGGTGCTCATTGCCGTGAAAATCAGGTCACCAGCCATGTTACGGACTGCCTCTGGAGACCGTGGCAGCGCCTCTAGCATGAAAGCGTCAATGTTACGGCTACCCGCCTCGCGTGCTTCCAAAGCCTCCGGCGCATCTCTGTAGAGCGGTGCAGCGTCATCCAGCGCAACGCGAACCGCAGCCTCGTCGCATTCGGACTGAATGAACATGTGGACAAGCCTGCGGAGCCTTGCGAGCGGCGGCATCGAGCGGTCGCCCAGGATATCGCCCAGCAGGCTGGTGGTCTGCCGCCATTCGTCGCTCTGCAGACGAAACAGAATAGCGGCCTTGTTGGGGAAGTACTGGTAAAGCGAGCCGACGCTGACGCCGGCCTTCTCAGCCACCCGCGCGGTGGTGAAGCGATGTGCGCCCTCCTCAGCCAAAACGCGAACGGCAGCCTCGAGAATTGCCTTCACCAACTCTTCCGAGCGGGACTGCTTCGGCAATTTTCTTGAGGAAATTGAATAGCTTGCTCGGTTGTTCATGTCTCAGTCCCGTAAAGCGATTAGCGAATGCGACTAATTAATCGTATTTTCTGCCTCAACGCAATCATACGCAAACAAGAACGGTTCTGATCATGAATTCCACCCTTTTGAGCGCTCCGCTCGCTCCCCTCCTGGATCGCCTCTTCATGCAAGCTGACGCCGCTACCAGCCCCGCCATGGCAGCAATGTCGGAGGAAGAACGCGACCGCCTGCTGACAAGCAAGACCGAATATCTCGACCTCTATAGCCGGCTGAAAGACCTCTGGCTGCCCGTATCCAGGGAGACGGGCGAGCTTCTCTATATGCTTGCGAGGAGCATGAAAGCAAAAACCATCGTCGAGTTCGGCACCTCTTTCGGTGTCTCGACGCTGTTCCTCGGGGCCGCGCTCCGCGACAACGGCGGAGGTCGCATCATCACCACCGAGTTCGAGCCGTCCAAGGTGGCGCGAGCCCGCCGGAACATCGCCGAAGCTGGGCTTTCGGATCTTGTCGAAGTGCGCGAAGGCGACGCGCTTCAGACGCTTGCAAGCGATCTGCCGGAAGGCATCGACCTGCTCGTGCTCGACGGCGCCAAGGCCCTCTATGAAGAAGTACTCGCCCTGGTCGAGGATCGGTTGAGGCCCGGCGCGCTTGTCCTTGCCGACGACGTCGACTTCAGCCCGGAATACCTGAAACACGTCCGCTCGCAGACCGCCTCTTACCTCTCGACCCAGGTCGCCGAGGGCATCGAGCTTTCCATCCGCCTCGGCTGATGCCGAGACCCACGCCAACAAATCACCCATAGGAGAATGAAAATGCATGTATTCGTTACAGGCGCCACCGGCTGGGTCGGCTCTGCGGTTGTCGAGGACCTGATCGGTGCCGGCCATATGGTGAGCGGTCTTTGCCGTTCAAGCGGAAAGGCAGCCACGCTGTCCGCCATCGGCGCGACCCCCGTCGAAGGTTCGCTGGACGACCTTGGGCTCCTGCGCGCAACGGCCTCAAAGGCCGACGCCGTCATCCATACCGCCTTCAATCACGACGATTTGTCCAAGTTCCTCGAGAATGTCGAGCAGGACCGGCGCGTGATCGAAACCCTCGGCGAGGCGTTGGTGGGAAGCAGCAGCCCGCTGATCGTCACCTCCGGTCTGATGGGCTTGCCCCGCGGGGCGACGGAAGCAGATCTTCCAAACCCGGCCTTTCCGCGCAAATCGGAGGTCGCGGCGCGATCTGTCGCCGAGCGCGGCGTGCGGGCGGCCACGGTGCGCCTTGCACCTTCGGTGCATGGAATTGGCGATCATGGTTTCGTCCCGACCCTGATCCGTTTCGCCCGTCAGACAGGCGTCTCCGCCTATGTCGACGACGGCACCAATTGCTGGTCGGGCACTCATCGTCGTGATGCCGCCCGCGCCTATCGCCTTGCACTGGAAACAGGCGTCACGGAAGCGGTCTACCACGCGGTCGCAGAAGAGAGCGTGCCCTTCAGGCAGATCGCCGAAGCGATTGGAGCCGCGCTTGGTCTTCCGATCGAGTCCCGGCCGCGCGAGCATTTCGGCTGGTTCGCCCATTTTGCGGGAAGCGACATGGCGGCTTCCAGCGCGAGGACGCGCGCACTCCTCGGCTGGCAGCCGCAGGAGGTGAGCCTTCTCAGCGACCTCGGTCGCCCGGAATATTACGCAGGCTAACTGAAATGCAGAACCCGCGCCTGGAAGGCGGGTTCTGCACCGTAAGCGTTCACGTCAGCCAACGCGGTCCAAGTCAAAGAAGGAAAGACGATGAACGACACGATCACACAATTGGCCACGGTCGGCGCGTATGACCTGCGGATCTATGACGTCCACGAGGGCGAGATGGAGACCCTGTTGCAGGTCCTTGCCGAACTCGCCCTTCCCATGATGCCGGAACACGGCATCGAGCCGGTAGGCTTCTGGACGGAAGAAACCGCTGATAGGCTTTTCCAGATATCGAGCCATTCGAGGCTCGAAGATGTCCAGAGCAACTGGGATAGCTTTCATGCGGATCCTCGGTGGCAGGAAGGGCTGGCAAGGATCCGACAGGATCGCGTCATCGTGAAGAAGGTCGAGACCGTTCTTCTGCGCGGGCTCGACGGCCTGCCTTCAGCGGGAGGATATCTGTGATGTCACTCGAAGGAAAGACTGCTGTCGTGACCGGCGGCGCCCGCGGCATCGGCCGGGCTTATTGCGAACGCCTTGCGGCGGACGGAGCCAACGTCGTGGTCATCGACAGGGACGACGCAACTCCACTCCTGCGGTCGCTTTCCGGCAACGGACAGAAATATGCACTCGTCTGCGATGTCAGCGAACCTTGGAACATTGAAGGCGCTGCATCGACCGTTCTCGACCTGTTCGGTTGCTGCGACATCTTTGTAAATAACGCCGCCTATATGCCTATCACAACGCTCGAAACCGTCACTTCCGAGGTCTGGCGACGCGTTCACGCCATCAATGTCGAATCCATTGTTCACTTCGCCCGAGAATTTGTCCCGGCGATGGCTGCTGCCGGTTGGGGAAGAATCGTAACGACGGGATCTGCCGTGACGCTTCACCCTCAGACGCGCGACCTCGCCTACATTGCCAGCAAGGGCGCCGTTCACGCTGTCACGAAGGCACTCGCCAACGAACTTGCAGACAGGGGCATCACGGTGAATTCGCTCGCTCCGACCGTCGTTCTCACGGAGGGATTCGCCGGGCGCCTGCCCCTGGATGGGCCGTCCGCCGACGAAATGATGGAGCGGATCATATCCCAACAGACCATCAAGCGCGCCTGCGTGCCCAGGGACGTGGCAGACGCTCTGGCTTTTTTGGTCTCCGATGAAGCGGGCTTTATTACCGGGCAGATCATTCATGTGGATGGCGGCCGAACGAGAAGCGGCGCGTAATTCTTTCCCTCAAAGGCGGACCTGGCGCCGGAGCCCGTGTCGGCGATCAAGCGATCGCCGGGAGCCAGTGTTTTCGTGACGGATGCACCTTTCGCGGATATCGTTGCCAAAACGCCATAATTGTTGCACCAAGATCCCAACACTATAGTCTCGACGTTGCAAATGGGATCAAAGTCGAATGCGCATTCACTACGGTTTCCTCGGCATATTCCTTGCAATTGCGCCATCGGCATATGCGCTGGAAGTTGGGCCGCCGCCGGCTTTGTCGCCGCTGCAGGGCCAAGCGCAAGCCGCTCATTTGAGCGCGCAATTGCTGACGCGATATGCCTATAAGCCGGTTCCGCTCAACGATGCGCTATCTGTCAAGATCATAAATCGGTTCATCAAGTCCCTGGATCCGGACCGCATGCTCTTCCTGCAAGCCGACATCGACAAGTTCATGGCTGGCAGCGCCAAGATCGATGATGCCATCGTCCAGGAAGACCTGGATATTCCGTTTTCGATTTTTAATGTCTATGCGCAGCGCGTTGTCGATCGCATGACCTATGCGCGCAGCTTGCTCAAGCAGAACTTCGATTTCAGCGTGCGGGAAAGCTACTCTTTTCTCCGCGACGAAGAACCCTGGCCGCAGTCGGAGCAGGAAAGGAACGAGCTGTGGCGTAAACGCGTCAAAGGCGATTGGCTGCGTTTGAAACTGGCCGGCAAAGCCGATGCGGCAATTCGCGAGACGCTCGACAAGCGCTATCAGAACATCCTCGAGCGTGCTTACACATACAAGAGCGACGACGTTTTCCAGTCATTCATGGGCGCCTACACCACGTCGGTTGATCCGCACACGGATTATTTCGGTGCTGCCGCTTCGGCCAACTTCGACATTTCGATGAAGCTTTCGCTGGTTGGTATCGGCGCGGTATTGCAAGAACGCGATGGCTATACGACCGTCCGTGAACTCGTACCGGGAGGGCCCGCGCAACTGTCCGGAAAGCTGGCGGTCGGGGATCGTATTATCGGGGTCGGTCAGGGCGAGGATGGCACCGTAAAAGAAGTCGTGGGCACCCGCCTCGATGAAGTCGTGCAAATGATACGCGGGACGAAAGATTCCGTTGTCCGCCTGGACGTCCTGCCGGCAGACGCCGGCGAGAGCCACCGCGTCATCAGCCTGGTGCGGGACAAAATAAGCCTCGAAAAACAGGCCGCGAAAAAGGCCATCCTATCCGTGGAGGACCGCGGTGCGGCGCGCAGAATTGGGGTGATTACCCTGCCGGTGTTCTATGAGGACTTCGACGCGCGGCGCAAAGGAGACAAGGACTATAGAAGCGCAAGCCGCGACGTCGCCAAGCTTCTCGGCGAACTCAAGCGGGAAAACGTCGACGGCGTTTTGATCGATTTGCGCGATAACGGGGGAGGATCATTGGCCGAGGCGATCGATTTGACAGGCCTGTTCGTCGGCAAAGGCCCGGTGGTTCAGCAACGCGACGCCGAAGGGAAGGTCGAGGTAGAAAGCGATGATTTATCCGCGCCCGCCTGGGCAGGCCCGGTCGGCGTCCTGATCAATCGCGGTTCAGCGTCGGCCTCCGAGATTTTTGCCGCAGCGATACAGGATTACGGTCGCGGTGTGATTGTCGGCGAGCCTAGTTTCGGCAAGGGCACCGTGCAAACCGTCATCAATCTCGACAATGTCGCCCACAACAGCAAGCCGAAATTCGGCGAACTGAAATTGACGATTGCCCAGTTTTTCCGCGTCGACGGCGGGACAACACAGTTGCGGGGTGTGACGCCTGATATCAGCTTGCCGGGCCTTTCGGACCCGAAGACCCTTGGCGAGGCGAGTTATGACAATGCGCTGCCATGGGCCCAGATCAAGCCTGCGAAGTATACGGCCGCGGGCAATATGGCGGCGCTGCTGCCGCAGCTAAAAAGCCGCCATGATGCTCGCGTGCAAAACGATCGGAATTTCCAGCATTTTGTCGAGGACGCCGCCGAATTGAAGGCGCAGCGCGAGAAGCGCGTCATTTCCCTCAATGAATCGGAACGCCAAAACGAATTGACTGCCTTGGCAGCCCGTCTCAAGGCGCGCGAGCAAACAAACGACGGTTTGGCTCGCAGTGGAGACGATGGTCTGGAAGCAAACGAGCGTAGCCTGAGTGCTGATCTTGCTATTGAAAACGCCCGCAAGAACGCCAAAGACGTCCTGCAAAACGAAGCTGCCTCGATTGTTGCCGATGAAGCGGATTTGCTGGAGGGCACGTCAAAGCCCGGCACTCGGTGAAAGGCGGGCCGCCGCCTCGCCACTTAATTCCCGCCTGAATTGCGCAATTCGCGTTCGGCCCTTTCGAGCGCGCTGGCGTTCAGCACCTTGCGAAGCAGCGCTACGGCAACGGCCCGCATGCGGAGATTGTACCAGCCCTCCGGTCCGTCGCCTGGCACTTCGTACACATCCAGCTTTTCATAAAGCTGCTGGAGACGGTTCTGGACGCTCCGCAGCGAGAGCCTTTTGCGCTGGGAGATCGCTTTATCGGTCAGGCCGAGCGCCACATCCACTAGGATTTCGTATTCCGCATCGCTTAAACCATGCGCATTGCCGAGGCTCTTCTGCTGGATGCCACGCACCTCGCGGTCGATAACGCATTGCGACTCCATGAAGACGCCGCGCAGCGCCAGCTTCAGCCGCTCGTCGGAGGTTGATTTCAGCACATACCCATAGGTCGCACCTTCCGGAACGATGCGTGCCACCCCGCGGACATAGGCTTCATCGGAATAGTTCGACCAGAACAGGATCTTGGTGTCCGGCCGCTCGCGCCAGATGGTGCGGGCCGCCTCGATGCCGTTTCGCTCGCTCATCTGCAGGTCCATGACCACATGCTCGGCCCGCGATTGGCGCGCCTGCACCTCGCCGGTGTGGCCGTTTTCCGCTTCCAGAACCGTGTCGCATTCCGGCAGTGCTGCCCGCACCGCCTCGTGCAGATAGGACCGGTGCAGCGGATCGTCCTCAATGATCAGGACCCTCATGTCGACGCCTCCACCAGGCGCTTCGGCCCGACGGGGAGGGTGACCTTCACGGATGTGCCGCGACGGTCGGCATGACCGGCCATCTCGAACCGCGCGGAGATGAGCCGCGACCGTGTCTTCATGTTGTCGATCCCATGGCCCGCCTTGTCCTGCGGGCTGCAAATGCCATTGCCGTCGTCGTCCACCTCGATCGAAAGCATCCGCTTGCGGCTCGCAAGACGCACCAGGATGGTTTTTGGCTGGCCGTGTCTGATGGCGTTGTTGACGGCTTCCTGGACGATGCGAAACAGGGCCGTCGCCACGGTTTGGTCGAGGTCAACAAGTGCTCCGTCGCTTTCGTCAATCATCCGCCATTCGATTGGCTGCCCGCTTTCGCGCACCGAGCGCTCGAGATGGTTCTCGATCGCCTCGGCGACGCCGAACAGCTGCAGCACGGTCGGTTTGGCCTCCTCGATGATCTCACGAAGATCGTGCATGCATTGCTGCAGGGTGCGGCAGAGCGGTTCGAGCGCATCGCCATGCATGTCCGCAAGCCTCGACAGCCGCTCCATGCGCCGTGAGA
The DNA here is from genome assembly GCF_023006485.1 of Neorhizobium sp. BETTINA12A. Classification (NCBI taxonomy): domain Bacteria; kingdom Pseudomonadati; phylum Pseudomonadota; class Alphaproteobacteria; order Hyphomicrobiales; family Rhizobiaceae; genus Neorhizobium; species Neorhizobium sp. BETTINA12A. The sequence goes on along the minus strand of NZ_JALBGW010000008.1, from coordinate 35,965 downwards.
GCCGCGTCAGGTCGGCAAGCGTCTGGTCGTGCAGGTCCATGCCAATCCTCTGGCGTTCGGCCTCCAGCGCCTCCGTCAGTTTCAGCGCCCCCAGCCGCAGCCCCTCCTCGCGGGCGCGTGCCTCCGTCTCGACGATCGCCGAGCGCTTGGCCTGTTCGGCCGCCCTCAATGCAAAGAAATAGGGTGCCAAGAGGTCGGCGATCGAACGGGCGTTCTCGACATCCTCCATCGAATAGCTGTCACGTTCATGGCTGGAACAGCTCAAGGCACCTATGATATCTCCTTGGACCTTGAGCGGCACATGCAGCCTGCTCCTCAAGGAAAGCGCGATAATCGGGCTCGAAAAGGCGCCTTCGAAATGGAAGCGCGGGTCGGCACAGGCATCGGGCGACAAAAGGAAATCCACCTCTCCGGCCAAAAGCGTGCGGATCGGGCTGCCGGTCAAGAGCGCCGGCGGCTGCTGGCTCCAGGCAGTCGCAAGTCCGCTTTCGTAAGCGATGTGGTATTTGCCATCCACCATCTTGATGCAGACGTCGAGATGGTCGTGCGGAATGATGTGGCTGATCTCGGCGGCCACCGCCTGGATGATAGCATTAAAATCGAGCTGGCCGGCAAGAAGCCGGGAGATGCCGAGATAGCGGTCGAACAACGCGTTTCGCGCCCGATTGAGCATGACGGACCTCCTCCAGTCCTTGAAACCATTAGACGCTTCGTTGTGGTTCTTGTCTTGCGGGAACCCGCATATTTTGCGCGAGCACCCGCAGAAAGGTTGCTTGTATGCGCCTATACAACATCTGATTTCTCCTCCATTCTCCTCCTACTGAGCAAACGGGGCTCAGCGCAAACACTATCTTCGGCCACCGTTGAGGAGCGGCCCGAGGAGAACCCCGTTGGGAACTCTAGGGAGGAAATCATGATCATCAGAAAGATGCTTTTCGCATCTGTCGCTATCGCTTGCGTTGCCGGGCCGGTCTCCGCCCTGGCCGAAACTTCGGGCAAGAAGATTGCCCTTTCCAACAACTATGCCGGCAATTCCTGGCGGCAGGCGATGCTGACCAGCTGGGACAAGATCACCAAGGACGCCGTCGCAAAGAAGATCGTCGCCGCTGCCGATCCGTTCACGACCGCAGAAAATCAGGCGACCGAGCAGGCCGCGCAGATCCAGAACATGATCCTGCAGGGTTATGATGCGATCGTCATCAACGCCGCCTCGCCGACCGCCCTCAATGGCGCCATCAAGGAGGCCTGCAACGCCGGTATCACGGTCGTCTCGTTCGACGGCATCGTAACCGAACCTTGCGCCTGGCGCATCGCGGTCGACTTCAAGGGGATGGGCGAAAGCCAGGTCGAATACCTCGCCAAGAAGATGCCGAAGGGTGGGAACCTTCTGGAGATCCGAGGCCTTGCCGGCGTTTCGGTCGACGATGAAATCCACGCTGGCATCCAGGCGGGCGCTCAGAAAAACCCGCAGTTCAAGATCGTCGGTGCCGTCAACGGCGACTGGGCTCAGGATGTCGCGCAACGCGCAGTCGCGGGCATCCTTCCGAGCCTGCCGGAAATCACGGCAGTCGTGACCCAGGGCGGCGACGGTTATGGTGCGGCACAGGCCTTCGCCGCAGCGAACCGACCGACCCCCACCATCGTTATGGGCAACCGCGAGGACGAACTCGTCTGGTGGAAGCAGCAGAAAGACAAGAACGGCTACGAGACCATGTCGGTCTCGATCGCGCCCGGCGTCTCGACGCTCGCCTTCTGGGTGGCACAGCAGATCCTTGACGGCAAGCAGGTGAAGAAGGACCTGGTTGTTCCTTTCCTGCGCATCGACCAGGCCAATCTCGAAACGAACCTCGCCAGTACCCAAAAGGGCGGCGTCGCCAATGTCGAATATTCGCTGGAAGACGCTCAGAAAGTCATCAGCAGCGCCAAGTGAGCTGATCCTCCCACACAACAGGGCATGGCGCCGGCAGGTGCCGTGCCTCCGCACTGCCCTGCCCAGATCATCGATGACGTGTTCCGCATGAATGAAATAACAGCAAGACGAGAGGTGGTCGCGGCCCGCGGCGTCAAGGTGACCTTCGGCGCCGTCAAGGCGTTGGATGGAGCGGATCTCGTCATCCACGGCGGGGAATGCGTTGGCCTCGTGGGCCACAACGGCGCCGGCAAGTCCACCATCGTCAACGTTATCAACGGCAGCCTGAACCCGCATGCGGGCGACGTCAGCTATGGCGGTGCCACGGCCCAGCATGGGATCTCGACTGCACGAGCCAATGGTGTTCGCTGCGTCTTCCAGGAATTGTCGCTCTGCCCCAACCTTACCGTCAGCGAGAACGCCCGCGTCATGCATGCGGAACTCGCCGGCTGGAACTGGCGCACCAGGGCAGTCGCCCTCGTCAAACAGCAATTGGGGGAAATTTTCCCCGGCCACGGCATCGATTGCGACAGCACGATCGACGACCTTTCGATCGCCGAGCGACAGATGGTCGAGATCGCCATCAGCTTCGCCGGCCTGAACGAAAAGCCGAAGCTCGTCATTCTCGACGAGCCGACCTCTTCGCTCGACGCAGGGCTGGCGGCGCAGCTCATGGCCTATATCCGGAAGTTCGTCGGGGAGGGGGGATCTGTGCTGCTGATCTCTCATATCTTGGGCGAAATCCTCTCCACCTCGGATCGCATCGTGGTGATGAAGGACGGCCGCGTCGTCGCCGACCGCTCCGCTTCGGAGTTCAGTACCCGCAGCCTCGTCGAAGCCATGGGCAACGTTGTGCGCGAGCAGGAATGGCAGCGCGCGGCAAACAAGCGTGATGGCGCGCCGGTGCTTGCCATGCCGCCGCGACGGGGTCACGGTCTTGCCTTTCAAGCCCATCGCGGCGAGATGATCGGCCTTGCCGGTCTCGGGGGACATGGCCAGACGGAAACGCTCCTCGATCTCTATCTTTCGCACAACAGCAACTGGTGGCCGGCACGCCGGAAGGAGATCGCCTTTGTTGCCGGCGACCGCAGCCTGAACGGTATATTCCCGCTCTGGAGCATCCTGAACAATCTCAGCATCGCCTCGCTTGGCGATATTTCCTCCCGGAGCATCGTGGACCATGACCGCGAAGGCGTGCTCGGTAACGGCTGGAAGAAGCGTATCGAGATCCGTACGCCGGACATGGAAAACCGCATCCTGTCGCTTTCCGGCGGCAATCAGCAAAAAGTGCTGTTCGCCCGTGCATTGGCGACGACCGCGAGGATCGTGCTGATGGACGATCCGATGCGCGGCGTCGATGTCGGCACCAAGCAGGAAGTCTATGACATCCTGCGCTCCGAGGCTGCCACCGGCCGCACCTTCATATGGTATTCGACGGAAATGGACGAAATTCGCCTCTGCGACCGGGTCTACGTTTTTCGAGAAGGCGCCGTCGTCGCGGAGCTCGCGGGCGACGAGATCACCGAGAAAAACATACTTGAGGCCTCCTTCAGCGGAGGCGAGGCGGCATGAAAATATCCTCCGGCACGATCCGCCTTATCATCCCTGCCGCGTCGCTGGCGCTGCTGCTCATCGCCGTTTTCTACATGCAGCCGCGCGCCATGAGCTATACAGGCCTCAACCTGCTCTTCAATCTCGCCGTGCCGATCGCGCTCGCGACGGTGGCGCAAATGCTGATCATGGCGGTTAACGATCTCGACCTGTCGATGGGCGCGTTCGTCAGCTTCTGCGCCTGCGTGACGGCGACGTTCCTGCAAGCCTCCCCGGCAATCGGCGTGTTGATTTTCCTGGGCGCCATTGCGGCCTATGCCGTGATCGGCGTTGTCATCCATGTTCGAGAATTGCCCTCGATCGTCGTGACGCTGGGTATGAGCTTCGTCTGGGGCGGGCTTGCGGTTCTTATGCTGCCATCCCCCGGTGGCGAAGCTCCGACCTGGGCCCGCTGGCTGATGACCTCCCGGCCTCCTTTTGTGCCGATGGCGATCGTCGCCAGCATCGTCATCGCGGCGGTCACCCATTTCGTCATCATGCGCTCCTCCGTCGGTGTGCTGATCCGCGGCATTGGCGGCAATGTCCGCTCGGTCGAGCGCGCCGGCTGGTCGGTTATCCGCATCCGCGCCGGAACCTATGCGTTGGCCGGCTTCTTCGCCGTTCTATCCGGCATCGCGCTCGTCGGCCTTACGACCTCGGCGGATGCGAATATCGCGCTGCGCTACACGCTGTTGTCGATCGCCGGCGTCATCCTCGGCGGCGGCGAGTTCGTCGGCGGCAAGGTCTCGCCGATCGGCGCCGTTATCGGGGCATTGACCCTCACGCTCGCCGGCTCCTTCCTCTCCTTCATGCGCATATCGCCCGACTGGCAGATCGGCGCGCAGGGCGCGATCCTGATCGTCGTGCTGGCGCTTCGCCTTTTCCTGAACCGGTTGGAAAAGCAGGAGAAGGGCCGATGAACGCCGCGCGCCTCCTCTTTACCAAGCCCTGGATCTGGTCCTTCGCGGCTACGATGATCGTCTGGGTCGTCACCGTTCTTTTTACCGGCGGCGCAAGCTCGCTTGGCTTGTCGCAGGCAGCCTTAACCTTCGCGGCCTTCTCGGTCATCGTCGGCATCGGCCAGATGTTCGTCATCACCCTCGGTCCCGGCAATATCGATCTTTCCGTGCCCGCCACGATGACGCTTTCCGGGACCCTGGCATTGAAGCTGATGGACGTGCAGGATGGCATGATCCTCGTCGGCCTGCTGACGTCGATCCTGCTGGGTTTCGCAATTGGCATCGGCAACTATGCGCTGATAAAACTCCTGCGCATCCCGCCGATCATCGCGACCCTGTCCATAAGCTTCATCGTGCAGTCGACAGCCATCTGGGCGAACCGCGGCCTGCGCATCAAGCCGCCGGAAGCGCTGGCGAGCTTCACGACCTCAAGCCTGTTCGGCATCCCGAATATTGCGATCGTCGCCCTGATCCTCTCGGTCATCGCTTGGGTTCTGCTGAAAAAGACCATTTACGGCCGCTGGATCTCGGCGATCGGCCAAAGCACATTCGCCGCCCGGATGACCGGCATTCCGGTCGACGGCACGCGGCTCGTCACCTACATCCTCTGTGCCGTGCTGGCTTCGATCTGCGGTTATCTGCTCGCGAGCTTCTCCGGCGGGGCTGCACTGAACATGGGGTCCGAATACTTGCTGATGTCGATCGCCGTCGTGGTGATCGGCGGAACGGCGGTCGCGGGCGGCAACTCCAACATCCCCGGCATCTGGGGCGCGTCGCTCTTCATGTTCCTTGTCGTGTCGATGTTGAACACCTATGGCTTCGGTGCCGGGTTTCGCCTCATCCTGACCGGCCTCATCATCATCGCCGTCATCCTGGTTGCCGGCGGCCGTCAATCCAACCGATGAACAAACTCAAATCGGACCCTCTCCCATGCCGCAGATCCCTTCCATCTACGAAATCCACGACGACCGCTTTCGGCACCTGATCGTTGGCAGCGCGGCTCTCGAAGAGCTTTATTCCGATTGCCGCTGGGCCGAAGGTCCGGTCTGGTTTGCGGATCTGAACTGCCTGATCTGGAGCGACATACCCAACCAGCGCATGCTGCGCTGGGCGCCGGACGGCGGCGTCTCGATCTTCCGTTCGCCGTCGAATTTCGTCAACGGCAATACACGCGACCGGCAAGGCCGGCTCGTGTCGTGCGAACACGGCGGCCGGCGTGTCATCCGGACCGAGATCGACGGCACGATCACCGTTCTTGCCGACCGTTATCAGGGCAAACGGCTCAACTCGCCGAACGATGTCGTCGTGCGCTCGGATGGCAGCGTCTGGTTCACCGACCCGACCTACGGCATCAAGTCCGACTATGAAGGTTACCGGGCCGAGCCGGAGCAGGATACACGTAATGTCTACCGCCTCGATCCGGTGAGCGGCGACCTCGAGGCGGCCGTCACCGATTTCGGCCAGCCGAACGGCCTCGCGTTCTCACCGGATGAAACGAAGCTCTACGTCGCCGACTCCGCCTCCAGCCATGATGTCAGCGCGCCGCGTCACATCCGCGTCTTCGACGTGGTCGACGGCAAGCGTCTTGCCAAGGGCAAGATCTTCTGCAGTCTCGACAATGGCCTGCCCGACGGTTTCCGCGTCGATGTCCAGGGCAACGTCTGGACGAGCGCCGGCGATGGCGTGCATTGCTTCTCCCCGAAAGGCGAACTTCTCGGCAAGATCCTAGTGCCGCAGACGGTCGCAAACGTCACGTTCGGCGGCCCGCGCAAAAACCGACTTTTCATCACCGCCACCAAGTCGCTCTATTCGGTTTTCCTGGCGACCAGCGGCGCGGCGCTGGGCTGACCTTTGAGGCGCGCGATCAACGTCCTTGAGCGGCGGATTGCCGTGAAGGCCGCGCCGAGCGCGATTATTCCGAGACCAATCATCAGGATTTGGTTGTACCCGCCCCACAAGGGTTCAAGGATCGATGCCAATCCGGCCGCGGTGATCGTTGCCATCCGGTGCTGCTTGGCCATCGGGCCGGAGAAATCACTCGGATTGCCTGTGGCGCGGCCGAGTTCCCGGACATAGGCTGTCAAGACGGCAAAAGCACCGGCGGCCCAGCCGAGACCTGGCATGCCGATCCCGTATCCAACGCCCGCGAAGATCAGGAGATCGGCGACGCGATCCGGGAACTCGTTCCAGAACGGGCCGTCGGGCTCTCCCTTTCCGCCTTCGACGGCGACCATGCCGTCGAACAGATTGCAAAGCAGCCGGCCCTGGCAGCAGAGGACGGCCAGTAGCAGGCAGGCAATACGCGTCCATCCGACCGTTTGTCCCGCCAGATAGAAGGCGCCGCCGCCAAGCGCTGCCGCGACCATGCTGGCCTGGGATATCTGGTTGGGCGTGATGGTTTTCGACGCCATCCACCGCGCGATCGCGCCGGCCCAGCGGGTGTTGCGGCTTGCCAGAGGTCGCCTGTCGCCTGTCTCGGTCATGTCTTGGCACCTCGTGCAGAGATCGAATAATTGTAGATCGTGGCGTAGCTCGTCGATACCAGAAGCGGAACCGCAATGGTCTTGAGGATCTCCGGTGTGCCGCTCGCCGCGTGGATGGCGACGAGAACAGCGGCCGAGCCGAGGCAGGCAATGAGTGGCGGCGCCCAAAACCGCGTCAGGCCGTCAAAGCGCTTCGAAAGCCCGTCGATCACCGATTTCAGGAAAAGCGTCAAGCAGGCGGACATCACGCCCTGTACCGCACCGGAATAAAGCGGCCTTGGCATTTCATAAGCGCGGTTGGCAAAAACGGCCCAGCCGCCCATGGCAAGAAACGCAAACAGCACATGCACCGTCCCGCTGCGCGCCAGTCGCTTCAGCGCGTCCGACATCACAACGACCACCAGTAGCGTACGATATGAAAGAAGATCGGTGCGGAGAAGACGACGGAATCCAGCCTGTCGATCAGGCCGCCATGTCCTTCGATGAGATTGCCCCAATCCTTGATGCCGCGATCCCGCTTGATCGCCGACATCACCAGGCCGCCGAAGAAACCCATCAATGTGATGACGAAGGCGAGAAGTCCCGCCTGAACCGGAGTGAACGGCGTAATCCACCAAAGGGCCGCACCGATCAGAGTGGCGCTGATGACGCCGCCGACAAAACCTTCGACTGTTTTCGACGGCGACAGTTTCGGAGCGATCTTGGTGCGCCCGAACAGCTTGCCCCAGACGTATTGCAGCACGTCACTCAACTGGACCACGATCACCAGGAAGGCGATCAGCAGCACGTTGCGGCCCTCGTAGCCCGGGATGTTCAAGGTCAGCAGCGCCGGCACATGCGAGGCGCAGAAGACGCAGATCATCAGTGCCCATTGCACCTCGGCGATGCGGATCAGAAAGCGCTCCGTATCGCCCCTGAGCACGGATATGATCGGCATCAGCAGGAATGCATAGACCGGAATGAAGATCGAGAAGATGCCGTATTGTTCCGCCCAGAGCAGATAGTATTGAAGCGGCACCACCACGAAGAAGGCGGCCGCCAATGCCCAGTGATCGGCCCTGCGGGTGTTGATGAGGGTGACAAATTCCCGAAGCGCGGCAAAGGAGCAGAACCCGAATAGAATGAGAACGCCGATGCGGCCCGCCACGAAGGCAATGCCGATCAGGATGACCATGATCCACCAGGCCTTGATCCGGGCATTGAGGTTTTCGATCGACGCGTTCGAGCCGGTCGGCGAGAGGCGCTGCTGCAGCACGTAACCGATGGCCGAGGCGAGAATGAGCACGCCGAAGATACCCGCCACCAGCGTCAAGAGATCGGAACTCGCGGCACTCATTCGCCACTCCCTGCAGGTTTAGGAGACAAAGCTAAAAGAGCGCTTCGCATTCGTTCAAGGAAAGCGTCCTTGGTTTCACCCGGAGTGAACTGCAGGGCACTACCGAAGGTGACGGTGCAGATCAGCGGTATCGGGACGATCTCGCCCTTCGGCATGACGCGATTGAGATTGTTGATCCAGACCGGAACGAGATCGATGTCGGGCCGCGCGGTGACCAGATGAAAAATGCCGCTCTTGAACGGAAGAAGAGAGGCCTCGGACTGGTTTCGCGTGCCTTCCGGAAAGAGGATCAGCGATGAACCGGCGTCGATCGCCGAGGCCATTTGCGCGATGGGATCCTCCGTCCTCTTGTCCCGCTCTCTTTCGATGAGGACCGCATTGAAGACGTCGCTGCCGATGAAGCGGTTGAGCGGCGATTTCAGCCAGTATTCAGCGCCGGCAACCGGACGAGCCTGATGGCGGAGCCTTGGCGGCAACACCGCCCAGACCAGCACGAAGTCGCCATGGCTGGAGTGATTGGCAAAATAGACACAAGGGCGGGAAGGCAGCCCCTCCTCGGGCCATATGGCGCGAACCGCCGTGACCGCCCGGGCAAACAGGACGATTACCGCCGCCGCGGCCTTTGCAATAAAACTTTTCATCCATCCCCCGGCCGAAACTCGCGATCGCGCCGCCCAAACTCTAGCACCGTCACCGCCGGAAGAAAGGAAACTTCGCAGACGTCCAGCTGAAAAATCGCAGAGATGCTGCCGCGCCACTCATACGCCCTCCACCGCTGGAGCAAGACAAGTTCGCTAGGTGGCACATCGCTTGCATCGCGTCCCCCGATCCGCCTGCAAGAGGAAACGGCCGTGTACGCGAACATAAATCCCTCGATCGACGTCAGGTTGCTGCGCACCACTTATCTGCTGCTGAGGGAGCGCAATGTCTCGAAGGTCGCCGTGCTGCTCGGACACAGTCAGCCGGCCGTCAGTGCCTGCCTGAAGAAGGCGCGGGAGATATTTTCGGATCCGCTTCTCGTGCGCAGCGGCCAGAAACTGGTGCTGACCGAGCGCGGCGAAGAGGTGATGGCCTCGATCGCGGCCATGCTCGAAGGCCTCCTGGATACACTCAACCGCAGCAGCCAGTTCGATCCCGGCATGGTTCACAGCCGGATGCGGATTGCCGCGGTCAACTGCTTCGGCACCTTCCTCATTCCGCCGATCGCCACCAGCATCCGAAGCGAAGCGCCCGGCATATCGGTCGACTTTTTCGCACCCTCGGAACAGAGCGACCTGATCGAGGATCTGGGATCGGGCCGGGTTGACATGGTGATCGGCAATTGGCCGGCGCCGCAGCAGAGCCTGAAATCGAGCACACTCCTGCATTGCGACATCGCCTGCGTGGTGCAGAAATCGAACCCGCTGGCGAAGCGCGGACGCCTACTGCTCGACGATTATATGGATGCCGACCATGTATCGCCGACGCCCGGCTCCAACGCCGTCTACAGCCCGATCGACGGGCGGCTGGCGCAGCTTGGAATGCGCCGCCGCATCGCCATGTCGGTGCCGGAATACGCGCTGATCCCGGCGATCCTTGCCGAAACAGACCTGATCTTCACCACGGCGCGGCCCTATGCGGAATATATCGTCGCCAACGCCCCGGCCAATCATTTGCAGCTCGTCGAGGCGCCGAGGGAGTTCGACCAGATGAACCTCTATCTGTTGTGGCACGAGCGGGCTCACAACAGCGGCGCCAACCGGTGGCTGCGCAATGTCATCCGCACCGTCGCGCGCCGTTTCGACCAGACGCTGCACCCCGCGCCATCCGCAATCCCGCTGCGGGCCGCCTCTTGAGGCCGGCAGGTATAAGCAAACGAATATACCCGCTATCGACGGTCGTGGCATTCACCCGCGGACAAAATTTGCCCATGCTGCAGGCAGGATTTACATCTGCCAAAGAATTGAGCAGGCAGATTTAGCGCCGGGAATTTCGAATGCTGATGCACACTCTTCTCGTGGATGGCGCCAATCGCGATCCGGACCATGCCTGTTTCCACTGGGTCGATCGCGACAAGAGCCTGACCTATGCTCAGGCCGTCGAAGCCATGGAGCGGGCTGCCGGCGCGCTGCACAGTTTCGGGGTCAAGCCGGGCGATCGGGTGACGATCTTTGCGCATAACGGCATGGACTATCTGACGACGATGCTGGGCTGCTGGCGGCTCGGGGCGATTTCAGCTCTCGTAAACGTCAAATTCGCCGACGAACTTGCCTATTATTTCGGCGATCACCAGCCGACGGTGGTCGTTTATACTCATGACAAACACGAACAGGTGAGGGCGGCAGCCGCCGGCGTGCCGACAATCCGGGCATTGATCTGCATGGACGGGCCGCAACCGGGCGCTCATTCCCTGCCGGACCTGATGGCGGCTGCCCTGCCGGCGCCTGCCGATCCGGGCAACGAAGATGCGATTGCCCATCTTTCCTATACGTCCGGGACCACCGGCAAACCGAAGGGTGCCTGCCTCAAGCATGAGCCGACGGTGCGGGCGACCCGCTGCATCGCCGAGCGGCTGCAGATCACCGCGGCCGACGTTTCGTTCGGCCCAAGCGCGTTGTCGAGCTCCTACCAGCTGGTCGGCAATCTCCTGCCGCAGCTTTCGCGTGGTGCGGCCATCAATGTCATGGGGCGCTGGACGCAACAGGCCGGCTTCGATGCGCTTGAGGCCCGCGGCGCCACCATGCTGATCGCCAATCCGCCGATCCTGACCGATCTCCTCAACGAGGCCACCATCCGCAGCCGGGTGCCGGCGGCACTGCGCATGAGCATGTCCGGCGGCGGTCCGGTTCCGCCGGTTCTCAAGGCTGGCTGGCACGAGAAGCTGAAGCTGCCGCTGGTCGAAAGCTACGGCCAGTCCGAGCTCGGCGGTTTCGTGGCGCTGGGCTTTCCGAAGCTCGATGCCGCCGACATCGAGACCCGCCGCGCCGGAATGCCGCTGCCGGACAAGGAAGTGCGCATTCTCGATTCCGACGGCAGCGAACTTCCCTGCGGTTCGGTCGGCGAGATCGCGCTTCGCGGCGGTTTCATGTGGGGTTACTGGGGCAAGCCCGAAAAGACCGCCGAGACGCTGCGCGACGGCTGGCTGTGGACCGGCGATATCGGCACGATGGACCGGCATGGCTTTGTCACCATGATGGGGCGTCGCTCAGAGCTTCTCGAAGTGGGCGGCAAGATCTGGTATCCGCGCGATGTGGAAGAGGCGCTGTCGACGGTCGCCGGTATCGAGCAGGCGGCGGTGGTCGGTGTTCCCGATGTGGCGATGAAGACACGGCCGGTCGCCTTCGTGCAGGCCGCCGCACCGGTCGATGGCGAGGCCGCCAAGGCGCAGATCGCAGCCACGCTTCCCTACGACCTCTCCGTCATGACGGTCATTTCCCTGACCGAGCTGCCCATGACCCCCACCGGCAAGATCGCCAAGGCGGAGCTGGCGGCACGCGCCGCCGCTACCTGAGCGACAATCAAGGAAAATGACCATGAAACTGAAATCGCATTGGTGGTGGGATCATACCGCAAAGGATTTCTCCGAATTCGAGATGGAGAAGTTCGTGGCGATCCTGCCGATCGCGGCCGTCGAGCAGCACGGGCCACACCTTCCGGTCCGCGTCGATGCCGCGATCAATGCCGGCGTCGTCGCCCGCACGGTCGAACTGATGGACGACGACCTGCCGGTTCTGGTGCTGCCGATGATGCCGGTCGGCAAGTCGGTCGAGCATACCGCCTATCCGGGCACGCTCACCTTCAACTACGACACGCTTGCCAAGATGTGGTTCGAACTCGGAGAGAGCGTCAATCGCGCCGGCTGCCGCAAGATCATCTTCGTCAATTCGCATGGCGGCCAGCCACAGGTGATGGACATCGTCTGCCGCGAGCTGCGCATCAAGCTCGACATGTTCGCCGTCAGCGCCTGGGCGAGCGCCGGCGCCGATTTCTCCGACCTGTTCAGCGCCCACGAGATGAAGCATGGCATTCACGGCGGCGAAGCGGAGACCAGCGTGATGCTGCATCTGCATCGCGAGTTGATCGACATGCAGTATGCCGAGGATTTTGTTCCCGTCTCCGTCGAGCTGGAGGCGGCCGGCGGGTTGCTGATGCCGGAAGGCCGGATCGGTTACGGCTGGCAGACCCAGGACGTGCAGCCTTCCGGCGCCTGCGGCAATGCCGCTGCCGGCGATGCCGAGCGCGGCCGGCTTTATGTCGAGCGCAGCGCCACCAATCTCCTGAAGCTGATCAAGGAAGTGCTGGATTTCCCGCTCGACCGGATCACTTCCAAAACCATGTACAAGGGCCGATGACTTGACGATGTCACCCGCACCATACGGCGTTTCCGGCCCCGAAAGGGGCGAGCTTCTGCTCGATGACGGCGTCGTGCTGGTGTCCGACATCTATCGTCCGATCGGGGAGGGCACATTTCCGGTCCTCCTGATGCGGCAGCCCTACGGGAGGGCCATCGCCTCCACCCTCGTGCTGGCGCACCCCTCGTGGTATGCCTCGCGCGGCTATATCGTCGTCATCCAGGACGTGCGCGGTTGCGGCGATTCCGGTGGTGTTTTCGAGGCTTTCGTCAGCGAGATGGCCGACGGCGCGCGCACGCTGGAATGGGCGGCTAAATTGCCCGGAAGCAGCGGCAAGCTCGGTCTCTACGGCTTCAGTTATCAGGCCGTGACACAATATTTCGCCATTGCCGGCAAGGGGAGGGTGCGGCCGGATGCGATTGCGCCTGCCATGGGTTCGTGGATGCCCCGTGACGACTGGGCCTATGAGGGCGATGCCTTCCGGCTCGGGCTCAATGCCGGCTGGGCAGCACAGATGGCGCGGCTGACCACGGCACGGCGCGAGGATGCCAGGACCTATGGGGCGATTGGCGCGGTTACGGACGAGGCAGCCCTTCGCGACCTGCTCGTCTCTCGGCCCGACATATCGCATCTCGTCAAATGGGTGGCGGACGAGAAGGACTATTGGGATGCGGTTTCGCCGGGTGCGCTGCTGGCTGACGATCCACTGGACATACCGGTTCTCCATACCGGTGGATGGGCGGACTTCCTGCTTCAAGGCACCTGGGCTGCAGATGCCGCGTTCAGGGCCAAGCATCCGGACAGCACCCATCTGGTGATCGGCCCCTGGGCACATGCGCCCTGGAACCGTGCAGGCGGCGCTACCGACATGGGGCCGGAGGCGGAACTCTCGATCGACCGCGCCCAACTGGCCTTCTTTGATTTCTATCTCAAGGGGCTCGGCGAGAGACCGCAGCCGGTAAGGTTGTTCGACATAGGGCGTCGGGCCTGGTGCGATTTCGCAGATCGCCCCGTCAGCTCCGAAGCCGAGTTTTTCCTCTCCTCCTCAGGCCTTGGCGCGGCAATGGTCAGCGACGGTAGCCTGTCGATGGAGAGTGGCGCGCAAGCCCGCGACACGTTCGTGCACGATCCGACTCGTCCGACGCCGCTTGTCGGTGGCCATCTCGGCACGCCTGTCGGCTTTGCCGATCGAAGCAACCACGACAACCGCGCCGATGTCGCCGTCTATACCAGTGCGCCCTTCGACGCGGCGCGTTTCTTCGTTGGCGAGGCCTCGGCCGAGATCGAGGTGGAGACGCAATCCGAAGGTTTCGACCTCTGCGCGACACTGTCGCTCGTCGCGCCATCTGGAGAGGCGAGGGTGCTGAGCACCGGTTATGCCCGCTTCGCAGGCGGCGGCAGGGTTTCGGCGCGCATCAATCTGCGCCCTATCTGCGTCACCGTTTCCGAAGGTTTCGCGTTGCGGCTTTCGCTGCAGGGCGCCGGCGCGCCGGTCTTCGAAGTTCATCCCGGCGACGGTCCCTTCGCGTCCGTGCCCGAAATGGCGCGGCGACCGATCACCATTTCCATCTGCCATGGCGGGACGACTCGTTCCCGCCTGATCATGCCCGAGGCTCTCGACCATGTCGCATAAGCACTACCTCACGCTCGACAACATCACGGCCACCTACGGCGATTCCGTCGCCGTCAGCGGCCTCACGATCGAGGTCGCCAAGGGCGAGCTTCTGTCGCTGCTCGGGCCGTCCGGCTGCGGTAAGACGACGACGCTCCGGATGATCGCCGGTTTCGTGCAGCCATCGGAAGGGCGCGTCATCCTCAACGGCGAGGACATCAGCAAGCGCCCGGTCCATACCCGCAATATCGGCGTCGTCTTCCAGTCCTACGCGCTGTTTCCGCATCTGACGGCGCTCGACAATGTCGGTTTCGGCCTGCGCATGCGCCATGTCGGCAAGGCCGATTGCCGTGCCCGCGCTGCCGCAGCACTCGATACGGTCGGGCTCGGCGCCTATTACGATCGGTATCCCGGCCAGCTTTCCGGTGGCCAGCAGCAGCGCGTGGCGCTTGCCCGCGCGCTGGTGATCGAACCGGACGTGCTCCTCCTCGACGAACCGCTGTCCAACCTCGATGCCCATCTTCGCGCCGACATGCGCACCGAAATCCGCACGCTGCAGCAGCGGCTCGGCATCACCACCGTCTTCGTCACCCATGACCAGCAAGAAGCGCTTGCGATGTCAGATCGCGTCGCGGTGATGAACAAGGGGCTGCTTGCCGAGATCGGCACGCCGGTCGGGCTCTGTGACCGGCCGCATTCGCCGTTCACCGCCTCCTTCCTCGGTGCCCGCACGGTGATCGAGGGCAAGACCGAGAACGGCCTGTTCACCGCGCCGGGGCTGACATGCGAAGGGGCGCCTGCCGGTGCCACCCGTCTCGTGCTGCGCGCATCTCGCCTGAGACTGTCCGGTGAGACAGGCCCGCTGCATGTCTCAGGCACGCTCGTCAATGCAGCCTTCCTCGGCGACACCTACGAAGCCGATATCCAATCCGCATGCGGCACGATCCGCCTGATCGTGCCTTCGGATATGCCGCCTCCGCCCCTTGGGACGCCGTGCAGCATCCAGACCCAGCCGGGTGGCGCCACATTCATCTGACCGAAAAAAGGGGAACCAAGACATGAACGTCTCGCGTCGTACATTCAACAAGCTGATCGCCGGTGCTGGCCTTGCCGCACCGTTCCACATCATCCGTCCCGCCTCCGCGCAGGAGCCAAAAAAGGGCGACGAACTGGTCGTCGGCATCTGGGGCGGCGCGCAGGAAAAGATCGTCAAGGAACATGTCGAGAAGCCGCTGGTCGAGAAATACGGCTGCAAGATCAGCTATGTTCTCGGCGGCACCGGTGACCGTCGCGCCCGCGCCTATGCGGAACGCGGCCGTCCGAGCTTCGACGTTCTCTACCTGAACATCTTCGAAAGCCGTCAGGCAGTGAAGGACGGCGTGACCCAGGCGCCGACACCTGCCGTCAAGAATTTCGAAGCGCTCTATCCGAGCGCCCGCAAGGGCGGTTACGGGGTTGCCTTCAACCCCTGCACGATCGTCTACGACAAGACCAAGGCGTCGAAGCCGATCACCTCCTGGAAGGACATGTGGAACCCGGAATGGAAGGGCCGCATCGCCTGGCCGGATGGCCTGGGTGCCGAAGGCATTTCCGCGCTGATGATGGCTGCCCGCGTCTGGGGCGGAGACGAAAAAAACGCCGACATCGCCTTTGAAAAGGTCAAGGAACTGAAGCCCTTCGCGGCGATCCAGGGCAGCCAGGCCCAGCTCTTCGAAATGTTTGACCAGAAGCTCGCCGATCTTTCGGTCGAGTTCGGCAGCTTCACCCAGTCCTATGTCGAAACGCGCAATCCCAATATAGCGATCGCCACCCCGGTCGAGGGACAGGCGCTGTCGATGAACGTCGCCTGCATCACCGAAGGCACCAAGAACCAGAAGCTCGCCGAAGAGTGGATCAACCTGCATCTTTCCGAGCCCTGCATGCTCGCCTACGCACGCCAGATCTATTATTCGCCGACCGTCAGCAACATCACCGTGCCGGACGACATCAAGTCGAAGCTCGTGCTCGGCGATGCCAATGTCGCCAAGCTGGTCGATTTCGATTGGGACGTGATCAACGCCAGCCGCGCCAAATGGCAGGCGAAATACGATCGGGAGATCGCCGGATGAACCGTTGGATCGGGCCGGCGCTTGCAGCGCCGGTCACCCTTTGGCTGCTTTTATCCTTCGCCGCGCCAATGTTCGTGGTACTCGTGCTTTCCCTGCACGAGTATCCCGATCCTTTCGGCCCGCTGTTTTTGGCACCGTCGCTCGCGCAGTTCCGGGATATCGTGTCGGATGGCTTCTATTTCGGCGTCGTCTCCGAAACCATCCTGCTCGGCCTCGGCGTCACCGTGATCACCGCGCTTCTCGGTTATCCGCTCGCCCACTGGCTGGCGCGGATGCCGGTGAAATACCGCGCGGCTGCGTTTGCGGTCATCCTCATTCCGCTGCTCACCAATGTCGTGGTGCGTTCGCTCGGCATCATCCTGCTGCTGGCGCCCGAGGGCCTGATCAATTCGGTCACCGGCCTGATCGGCATTCCGCCGGCGAGATACATGCTGTTCACCCACGGCGCGGTCGCCGTCGCATTGGCGCAGGTCTTCCTGCCGTTCATGGTGCTGGCGCTCTACGACAACCTGCAGAACACTTCGCCGCGCGTTCATGAGGCGGCCCAGAGCCTCGGGGCATCTCCGGCTGTCCGGTTCCTCACCGTCGACCTGCCGCTCTCCCTGCCGGGCCTGCGTTCCGGCACCGTGATCGTTTTCCTGATGGCGACCACGGCCTATGTGTCCGCCTCGCTGCTCGGCGGCAAGAAGGTCTGGACCACCGGCATGCTGGTGCTGCAGGAGGCGATCAAGAACCTCAATGCGCCGCTTGCTGCCGCACTTGCGATCATCATGACCGTCACGGGTCTCGCCTTTGCGGCGCTCTGCGCCTACGCGCTCAATCGCCTGATGCCGTGGTTGAAGGGCAAGCCCAGCAATCCGTGGAGCATTCCGCGCTGGCTGGTGCCGATCATCGACATCCTCGGGCCGATCGTGTCGAAGCTGCTGCTTGCAACCTCGTTGCTGCTCCTGCTGCTGCCGCTGGTGCTCGTCTGTGTCCAGAGTTTCAACGATGTGCCGCAGGCGACCGCTTCCGGCTTCCGCGGCTTCACGCTGAAATGGTACGAGGCGGTATTCTTTGCCGGAACCTATGCGGATGCCTTCTGGGTGTCGGTGCAGCTCGCGGTCACCTCCATGGTGGTGGCACTGGCGCTCTCGCTGCCTGCAGCATTCGCGCTTGCTCGCTATCCCTTCAAGGGCCGGTCCGCGCTGCTGACCTTCTGGCTTTTACCGATGTCGCTGCCGCATGTGGCGATCGGCGTCGGCATGCTGCGGCTCTTGCAGATCTACCTGATCATCCCGCCTTTCCTCGGTCTCGTGGCGATCCACGTGATCGTCATCCTGCCGTTTGCGATCACGCTTCTGACCACCTCGGTCATGGGGCTCGATCGGGCGCAGGAGGAGGCGGCGGCGAGCCTCGGGGCAAGCCCCGTGCGGCGCTTCTTCCTGATCATCATGCCGGGACTGGCGCCGGGGCTGTTCGCGGCGGGCATTGTCGGCTTCCTGCTCAGCTTCGGTGAAGTCACCGTCACCAGCTTCCTCACCACCGCCCGCCTGACGACTCTACCGGTCCGCATCTACGCGGAATCGACCTTCAGCCTGGAGCCGACCGCGCATGCAATCTCAGCGGTGTTGATACTGTTTACCGTGATCGCGCTGATCGCACTGGGCAAGGTCGTGCGTCTTGATCGCCTCTATGCCAGATAGACAAGGTGGAACAACGGGTGGAGATCCGGAACCAAGCTGGATATCCAGGAGGTTCGGACCAATCGCCACTCTATGTCAGTAGATAGACAAGGATCGCCGCTCCCAATATCCAAAGCGCGCTCAGAAAGGCTAGAGAAACAGCAACCGTTCTGCGGTCAAGTTGAAGCCACGGCCGTGGACCGCGCAGGCTCATGGCCGACGTGTTATTGCGGGCGGCTGGAACTCCGAAGACCGATATACTTTCTTCAGCAGAAGCAGTTTTTGACAGTCTCGCTTTCATGCCAGTCTTATCCGATTTGTCCAAATCCATTTAATTTTGAAGGCATTCTGCCGGAGTTGATTGCCTGCGCGCCGACAAGATGATGCACCTGCAAAAGTTGTCCCAGTAACTCGTCGGTTGCGGTGGAAATTTGCCGAAGATACGCTACATTTCCTGATTGAACTGGACGACAGCGACAGCTGTATGGAAGTTCCACTGCCGCAGGGCCGCCCCCAGCGGTTACCCCCACTGCGGCGAGGGCTCGACGTGCTTCCATACCGCCCGTCGAGCCCTTCGTGCCGCCCCCACTGCACCGTTCGACGACATCAACCGTCGCCCACTATCCGATCGCGGTTCCCGCCTATTGATAAGTTTGACTTGGTGTTTTGCGTGAGTGCTTGGCCGCCGTAACATCCAGATCACCAGTAAGCTCCTTGGTGATCGCTTCAAGCGTCACGGAAAGTCCAGCCTCGACCTCGATCGATTTGAGACCCTTTGCGATCTCTCTCGCGTAGATCACCAACCTCGCCAGAGCGACGAGTTCTGCTTCCATATCAATCTGCAAATCCGAGCATGCCATGCACCAACCCCCAACCTGTGCGGGCAATCTAAAACTCTTTGAGGGCGTCGGGCGTGACATCGGCGTGACACAACGCATGGCTGATGACGCTAGTCATCGCGCCAGAGAGATGTTCGGTTAAATTCAAAGTGGGCGGGGGGAGAATAGGCGTCGGCGTGACGCAGGGCATCGATCAGGGCCATGGCGTCCGCTTTTTTTTGGTCCACATAGTTGTGGCGAAGAATTCGCAGCAATTCGTTGGCGCGCCCACTCGCAATCTCCGAGCAGTTTGCCACGACCGCGTTCCAGCTCCGGGCCTTGAAGAACAAAGATCGCGCGCTTTCCTTGAGATGCCGCGCTTCCCGGGCGGAGATCAGACCGCGCGTGCAACAGCCGGCGATCGTTGCGTCGACGTTGACCATCGGAACGGTGATAGCAATATATCCAAGCTCTTTCGGTCCATGCAGCAGTGCGACATCCGCATCGTCGACACGGGTTTCGCTCGCATAGGCCGCAAAGATTTCCCCAATGCCGATCATGCCGAAGGCGTGACACTCTGCCGCTCGCAAGGCACCCATGCTCGCCGCTCCAAAGACCGCCACGCCTTTCGAGAGACCGTAGAGAATTTCCTTGTGCCAGACGGGGGCGACATATTCGAAGGCGCCGTCGATCAATCCGATGGCCCGCGCGCCCTGGTCGACTGCCAGCCGCACGTCTCCCTGCATCGCCGGCGGCCCCACAATCATATCATCAGCAACGAACCGTCCTGCCTCCGGCAGGCTTGGACCGACAAAAAGTACTTTCATGAGCTAAACGATGCTGTCATCGCCCTGCCGCCAAATCTGTGCCGTCGTTCTCCCTCGGGGCTTTCCAGTCCGGGCACCAATATCTTGACGACCGCAAAAGGTGATGTCGGCTCGCTCAATCGGACGGCGATTGCTTGCGTGATACCCGACCGCTCCAAGTTCCCCAGGATTCCTGCGAGGTCGCCTGGACCGGGCAAAGGCGCGCTGCGTGAAGGATCCGCAGAAAACAACTTTAGCAACCGCTCGGGCAGCGGTCGCCGATAGGTCTCATGGAATACGTCATCGCGTGCGCCGCTAATATAAGTGACCCGGGACTGCGCGGCTTCCGTCAGCGCGCGTATGGCAGCGCGCTCGGGGGATGGATGAGCACCGCAGCCGAACGTCACGTCGACATATCGCGGCGCACGGGACGCGAGCGCGGCTTTTGCCGCAAGGAAGGCGCCGATACACGGTACGCCGATATCGCTTGTCATGTCGAACATACGCAGCAGGATGCCCGCATCCTCGATCTTCACGATGAGGGACCTAACGTCCTCATCGCTGAATGCGTCGGGTTCCAGACACCTGGAGTGCTGACTGGATTGAGGAAGAACCTGCCACAAGACATGAGCGTCGCGTTCGACGCGCTCGAGAAGACCGTGGAAAATTGCCTCGTCATATGTGTTGCCCGATGCAAGGCCATCCGAAGATTGCCAGTATCGGCAGTTCGACAGGGTCCGATCGAGTGACACGGCTTCGGCCGGAACGTAGACGCGATCAAAACTGAAGAGGTCTTCTCCCGCCGCAAATGCCATAATTTCGGTTGCTCGGGGAGGGGACTGGTTTCGGCCAAGAAACGGCACAAGCAGGTCGACACGCTCGTCGGCATCCAAAAGAGCAGACGCGGAGACATTCCTGATCGACAGGAACGGGTCGCAAGCGACCGCCCGCTCTATGGCCTCCATGACCGCGGATGTTCTCGCATCGGCATCGGCAAGTCCTTTGCCTTGAGCAACCACGATCGATTTTGCGTTTGGAGTATAGGCGCACCAGACCGGAATGCCGATATGATCGAGTCCGGTCTGGCGGCCGATACGGGTTATTCCAAGCGTCTTCAGAAAAGGACGCACCCGCTCATAGGTCTCCTCGGGTAAGCAGATGCGGTCCATCGCTTACGCCGTCGGCAGCTTAGCCATCGAAGACACCGGAGAAAGCCTGTTCGGAGGAGGAGACTGCAACCGCCAGGTTGACGTCTTTGACAATTGTTCCCCCTGCATTTCTAAGATCGTTTGCCGCGGCCAGCGGTCCGGAAACGGGCGGCTGCATCGGCAGGACCGTTCCTGCGTCGATGTCCGCCAGATAAAGCTGATCGTCTCCGGGCAGCCCGATTATCACAACTCTTGCCATATTTACCCCTCAGGTTGTTGGCACGAAAAATCTAAAACCCGGCTTTCATCAGGCCCTCTCGGTAGAGTTCCTTCTGCCATTGTTCTTTCACCGGAAGCACCGAAAGCCATTTGTCGAGATCGAATTGCGGGTTGAGCTCCTGAGCCCTGCGGCGATGGACGCGTGCCTTCGCGGTATCGCCGGCCATAGCATAACTCGCCGCAAGCAATCTCCGGGCCGACGAGGAGTCCCCCATTTGATCTATGTAGCTGACAGCCTGATGAAATTCACCCAGGAAATAGCTGGCGCCAGCCGCAATCCAGAAATAATCGTCGGGGCATATCGGATTTAAGCGGATAGCTTTGCTGATCTTCGCCAACCCATCGGCAGGCTTCGATGCATGAACCAAAGCGTCGGCATATCCGCATATTGCGTCGGCAAGGTGCGGGCTCAATCCCTCCGCCCGATCGAATGCCTCCAGGCTTCCGTCGACATCGCCGCGGTAAAGCCTCGATAGCCCAAGCTCCCTGTGCGCCGATGCCAGTTCTGGCTCCAAGGCCACCGCTTTTCTTGCCGTTTCTTCCGCCTGAACCAGCAGCTCGGTCTCTCCCCGCGCCGTCAAGACCCATTCCCAGGAGTAGGTACGGGACAAACCCGCCAACGCCGGCGCGAAATCTCCGCGCATTCTCAGCGTTTCTCGAAAGGCATTTCTGGCCCGGCGCACGTCAGGGAGCGTGAACTTGTTGAGATGCTGGGCGCTTGCAAGATAAGACCGATAGACGTCCGGATGAGCACGGTAATCAGCGAGCACAATTTCGGTGCGCTGCAGGTGGTCGCTGATGGCCATCACGATCATCTGCGCCACTTGTCTGCGGTGTGAAGCAAGTGAGCTGGCGTTGAGGCGGAAACGCTCCGCCCATAAAACGCTGTCCGAGGGAAGGAATACCATCTGTACGAAGAGGCCTTCGCTGCTGATGTTGGTGTCAAGGACGTAGGAGATGGAATGTCTCTCCAACTGGGCCATCTTATCCGCATCCTGCCGGATGCGGGCCGCCGTATATGGAGCAACGACCGCCACCGTCCTCAAGGAACAAAGACTTATCGTGATATCTTCCATCAACGCGCGAGCTGGATAAGCAGAGTTTTGCTCTGCTTCCTGGGGAGGAAGCAATACCAGCCGGGGGAGTTCCATGGGCATCGGGGGGACGATTGCTGTCCCCATGGGCAACGTGAACTCGGTTCGACCGACCGATGATCTGGAGGATCCGATTTGGTCTTCATGGCGATGCGCCCCAAACAGCACCTCGCGTACGGCGGAATCGCCCGGATCGTGTTCGAGGAGTTGTTTTGCGCTATCCTTGACATCGGTCCATTGCGACCGACTTGCCGCGGCGGCTTGTGCCTCGAAGAGCCCCGCGCGAAAACGTTGCCACTGGACCGACCGTTGTTTCTCGACCCATGGTTTCAGGCCGACGGGTAAATTGGCTTCATCCATAAACTGCCGCGTCATCAGTTTCGACATCGCGTTCAATCGCGGCAGCGCTTCAAGATCACCGGAGAACACGGAGAAATCCGCCTCAAGGGGCTCGGCGGACCGCTGTACGGTCGAAGCCGTGAAATCGAGTGGAGCGGGCCAGCCGTCCATGGCGCATTTGCGCACGCGCTCGGTCATCTTTCGAAAGTTGATTTTGGCGGCGTCTTGATCGCCTGCCCAAAGCAGCCGCGCCAGATAATCTCGCGGCAGCTCAAATTCATCGCTGGCCAACATATAGGCGAGGCCGAACAGTGCCTTCTGTGGCAGTGGCACTGTCCCTCGTTCCTCGTCAGCAAGCCAAAGGCCCCCGAATGTCACAAGCCGGAGCATCGGAATGATCCGTTAACGCGTTGCGCCCGGATCCGCGTGATCGCGATCCAGACCTGACGGGGGCCCCAAGGATTTGACCAGTTGAACGATGTTTTGGCGCAGCTTCGCATTTGCCACCCTCTGGAATGCCAGATTGAGTTCCACCCCCTCACGGGTTGCCAGAAAGGAGGTCACCGCATCTTCCTCGTGCACGACAGGCTTGCTATCGGTTGCCGATGACGGGGTTGGCGCATCGGCAAAGAAATAGCCGACAGGCGCGTTCAGTATAGTTGCAATCATCTGAAGACGACTGGCGCCAACCCGATTGGTCCCTTTTTCGTATTTCTGTACTTGCTGGAAGGTAATCCCAAGCCCGTCGGCCAGTTTCTCCTGGGACATCTTCAGCATGGCCCGTCTCAATCGGATCCTTGATCCAACATGTACATCAATCGGGTTCGGCTTCTTCTGATCCATCACTGTACCCTCCGTCACGGCTACACAGTGGTATAAACCGAGACTTCGTGCAACTAGGACCTGTCGGCAAAGGTGTGCGCCCGGTGGAGAATCTACGCAAGAAGCATCATGCCAAACAGGACACTTCAACTTTGCGGCTACAAGTTCGGATCGCATAATCTATCTTATGGAACTAGCAGGCAGTTTTTACGGGTGTTGCTTTTTGCCAGCGTCCACAAAGCGCAGGGATCGGCCTTCAAGCGGGTCATCATCCCTGTCGTCCGGTCGAAGCTGTTGGATCGGACCATGCTCTACACCGCCATCACGCGTGACGTAGAGACTGTCGTTATCGCCGGCGACATCGATCTCATAAACGAAATGGTCGCAGCGGCTCCGGCAAGCCTGGAGCGTAACACCGCGCTCCGGTTCGACGAGAACTAGCAACGGCTCACAGCCGGACTTCCGTTGCCATCCGATCTCTGCGCATGATGGCCCAGTCGATGAGTTCGGCCATCGACGGCCCCAGGGCCTTGCCCATCTCGGTCAATGCATATTCTACCTTCGGCGGCACCTGGGGATAGACGGTACGGGTTACGATCCCGTCCTTCTCCAGCTCCTTCAATTGCTGGATGAGCATCTTCTGGTTCACCCCTTCGCACCGCCGTTCGAGTTCGGAAAAGCGAAGCGCCTCCTTGGTCCCGAACAGTTGGCAGATGATGACGATCTTCCATTTACCTTCGAGTACCCGCACGGCGCCCGTCGTCGCGTCCGCCCATTTGCGTTGCTGCTGCGGGTCTCCGCATCTCCACTCCCGTTCCTGAGCCATACATACCTTTTGGTGGGGAACCCACCTATCTGTCGGTTCTTGTTGAAGTCGCAGTATTCATTATCTTGATTGGCAGCACAACAGGAGCATCAGCATGAAAATCGGGATCATCGGAATTGGCCATATCGGCGGCACTCTCGCCCGCAAGCTTGCATCGGCAGGCCATGAGGTCAGGGTGGCGAACTCCAAGGGCGCGGATGCCGTCAAGCCATTCGCCGACGAGATTGGAGTCGCTGCTGCGGACACGAAAGGAGCCATCTACGGCGCGGACCTTGTCATTCTTTCCATTCCGCTTCTCGCCATCGAAAACCTGCCGAAGGACCTCTTCAAGGACCTGCCCGCCAACGTCCCCGTCATAGATACCAGCAACTACTATCCGGGTCTGCGTGACCCGCAGATCGCCGACCTCGATGCAGGCGAGGTCGAGAGCGTCTGGGTCTCCAGACAGATCGGTCGCCCTATCATCAAGGCCTTCAACAACATCCTCGCATATTCCCTGGCGGAACTGGGCCAGCCCGAGGGTGCGGCCGGTCGACTGGCCGTGGCGGTCGCGGGAGACGACGCCGCCGCGAAGAAGATCGCCATGGCAATCGTAAACGAGGTCGGGTTCGATCCGGTCGACGGCGGACCGCTCGCTGAATCCTGGAGGCAGCAGCCGTTGACGCCGGGCTACTGCTGCGACTTCGACGCACCCACCATGCGCAAGGCGCTCGACGCTGCGGCGAAGGGTGAAGCATCCACAAGATGGTCCATATTTAAGAGCAAGATGGCAGCGCTTCGGCCAGACTCGACTCATGCGGACCGCGTTGCAATGAACCGCTCGTTCGTCCAACTTCATTAAAGCAACAGCACCCTATTCTCGATCCGCAACACGAAGAGATCGTGTTGCGGATCAGCGTCTCTTGGAACACAACAAACCCCCGATCCCCAAGGGTGGCGACCCCTATCACTGGCACGCGTTGCGCGTGCGCGGCGGCGAGAATAACGTCTATTTCGCCTTCGCCAATGTGCTGGATGCGGCGCGGGGATACTTGGGCAAGAGTGCTGTGTTCGGGCCGGATTCCTTTGCCTTTCCACGCCAGGAATCGGCGATTTTGGACGGGGAAGGGATTGCCGCGGCAACCGTCGACACCTCCAATCTCGATACGCCCTATCCTACAAATATCGTCCGCCGAAAGGATCTTGTTGTCATGCGCCAACCGCATCACTATCAGCCGCTGGTCAAATGGCATCAGTGAGAGGCTGGTATGATGTCCACATTCACATTCGCGACCGTCCCGCAGATCATTGCAGGGCCGGGCTGCATCGCCAGGCTTTCGGAGCTGGCGACCCTGCTCGGGTCGCGTGTTTTGGCGATTTCAGATGATGGGGTCGTCAAGGCGGGGCTGGTGCAGCCGGCCCTGGCGAGCCTTTCGGCAGGTGGCGCTGAAACATCGCTCTTTACGGGCGTTGTCGCCGATCCGCCGGAAGCCATCATTCATGCGGCTGTGGCGCAGGCGATCGAGTTTGGCGCAACCGGCGTATTGGGCATCGGCGGTGGCTCGTCGCTCGATGTCGCAAAACTCGTGGCTCTGCTCTGCAGAAGCGGCGAAGCACTCGATGATATCTATGGAGTGGGCAAGGTACGCGGGCAGCGTCTGCCGCTGGTGCTTGTGCCGACAACGGCAGGCACCGGATCAGAAGTCACACCGATTTCCATTGTGACCACCGGCGCGCACCAGAAAAAGGGCGTCGTATCGCCGGTGCTGCTACCGGATGCTGCCGTTCTCGACGCCGAACTGACCCTCGGCCTTCCACCAACCGTGACCGCTGCAACGGGGATTGACGCCATGGTGCACGCCATCGAGGCGTTCACCTCCGCAAGTGCAAATAACAATCCGGTTTCCCGCACCCTTGCCAAGGAGGCTCTTCGGCTTCTCGGGGCGAATATCGAGATCGCCGTCATGACCGGAACCGATCTTGCCGCCAGGCAGGCGATGCTGCTCGGCGCGATGCTCGCCGGACAGGCCTTTGCCAACTCGCCGGTCGCTGCCGTCCATGCGCTCGCCTATCCGGTCGGTGGCCGCTATCACGTCCCGCACGGCCTTTCCAACAGTCTCGTCTTACCGCATGTCCTGCGTTTCAACGCGACCGTGTGTGGCGATGCCTATGCTGAGCTGGCGCCTTGCCTCTATCCTCACCTTGAGCCTGCAGGTCAGGCCGAGCGGATTTCCGGCTTTATCGAAGGATTGGCGATGCTGCCTGTGCGCCTGAACCTGCCCGTACGCCTGAGAGATGTTGGAATTCCCAAAGACGGACTTCCTCTGCTAGCGGAAAGTGCGATGGAACAGACCCGTCTGCTGGTCAACAATCCGCGCACGGTGTCGCTGCCAGATGTTGTCAGGATCTACGAAGCCGCTTGGTAAAAAAGGTGCCGGATGCCACAGGTCGCGCCATACGCAACGATACGGACAGGATTTTGGTGCTCTTGAGCCAATCTGAACCCTCGACCCCTTAACGCTCACTCGGGAACGTGGTCAGAGGGATCGTCTGCGACGATGATTTGTTGCGGGAAATGATGACGCCTGTAGCCGATGGGCGAATTCTCATCCCACCATATCCATGCCCCACTCCTTGACACAACGCCGTTAGGGCCATTGAGCTAAATATGATCCTCGACCTCTTGTGGGGCCGGTTGACTTACCAACCTTAAGGACTACTCTTTAGTGATCGCAAGCATATCCACGCCCGGATGGGGTGGATGATGGGGCGATTGGGCAACCTTGAGGAGGATGAGGTTTGCCATGACCTATCGTGTTATTCTGTTGATCGGCGCGTCTATCGTCGCCGTTTCGTCGTTTGATGCCGCAGCTCAGGAAGGTGACGCGACGGCGGGCGCCACCGTTTTCAAGAAATGCGCGACCTGTCATATCGTCGATTCTGATACGAACAAGGTCGGCCCGTCACTGAACAAGCTGTTTGGCCGAAAGGCCGGAACGCATCCCAATTTCGCCTATTCGACCGGGATGAAAGAGGCCGGAGACGGCGGCCTCGTCTGGGACGAGGCGACGTTGCGCGACTATCTGCACAATCCAAAAGCGAAGGTGAAGGGCACCAAGATGACCTTCGTCGGCCTGAAGGACGAGCAGGAGATCACCAATCTCATCGCCTATCTCAAGCAATATTCCCAGTAACCGGCCGAGAGACCACCGGCTGGACATGCCTAAATTACAGTAATTGCCCATCTTTTCCATTCGTGCGATAATAACCCCGTATTTTTGCGGAATGCGGTTTCACGGTCGACCTGCTCAGGGAGGGGCGGAAATGGCTGTTGTGCTGATTCTCGTCTTGATTGTTGTCGGCTCCGTGCTGTTCCATGTGCTGAGCCCGTGGTGGTGGACGCCGATCGCCTCCAACTGGACCTATATCGACAGCACGCTCGTCATCACCTTCTGGATCACCGGCATCGTCTTCGTGGCCGTGGTTTCGTTCATGGCCTATTGCGTCTTTCGCTTCCGACACAAGCCGGGCAACCAGGCGGCCTATGAGCCTGAAAACCGCAGGCTGGAATGGCTGCTGGCATCGGGAACGGCAGTCGGCGTCGCGGCGATGCTGGCGCCTGGCCTGGTGGTGTGGAACCAGTTCATCACGGTGCCCGACGATGCCGTGCCGGTCGAGGTCGTCAGCCAGCAGTGGCTGTGGAACTTCCGCCTGCCGGGCGCGGACGGAAAGCTCGGCCGCGCCGAGACGCGCGACGTCAGCGCCGAAAATCCGCTCGGCCTGAACAAGAACGACGCAAGCGGCCTCGACGACGTGATCATCGAGGGCGGCGAACTGCATCTGCCGGTCGGCAAGCCGGTGCGCATATTGCTGCGCTCGGTCGATGTTCTCCATGATTTCTACGTGCCGGAATTCCGCGCCAAGATGGACATGATCCCCGGCATGATCACCTATTTCTGGTTCACGCCGACGCGCACGGGAAGCTTCGAGATTCTCTGCGCCGAACTCTGCGGCGTCGGCCATCCGCAAATGCGTGGCACCGTCGTCGTCGACGAGGATGCGGACTACCAGACCTGGCTTGGGCAGCAGCAGACATTCACCCAGCTTACGGCGTCATCGGGAGAGCCGCCGCGGCCGGCAAACTGACCCGGCGGAGCGGCCGGAAGCCGCTTCGGAAGGAAAGGGAAGAGAGATCATGGTCGAGATTCCATCCGGAAGTGCAGGCGCCATCCCCGCCGCCGAAGTCGAGGATGTCGAGCTTTATCATCCGAGCAGCTGGTGGACGAAATATGTGTTCAGCCAGGATGCCAAGATCATCGCCGTGCAATATTCGATGACCGCTATCTCGATCGGCCTTGTAGCGCTGGTGCTCTCCTGGCTGATGCGGCTGCAGCTTGCCTTTCCCGGCTATTTCGCCTTCATCGATGCCGATCACTATTATCAGTTCATCACCATGCACGGCATGATCATGGTGATCTATCTCCTGACCGCGCTGTTCCTCGGTGGTTTCGGCAACTACCTCATTCCGCTGATGGTCGGCGCCCGCGACATGGTGTTTCCCTACGCCAACATGCTGAGCTACTGGATCTACCTGCTCGCGGTGCTGATCCTGGTCGCCGGCTTTTTCGCCCCCGGCGGCCCGACAGGGGCGGGCTGGACGCTTTATCCGCCGCAATCCGTTCTTTCCGGCACCCCCGGCGGCAAGGACTGGGGCATCCTCCTCATGCTCTCGTCGCTGATCGTCTTCATCATCGGCTTCACCATGGGCGGGCTGAACTATGTGGTGACGGTGCTGCAGGGGCGGGCGCGCGGCATGACGCTGATGCGCATGCCGCTCACCGTCTGGGGCATTTTCACCGCCACCGTGATGGCGCTGCTCGCCTTCCCTGCCCTGTTCGTCGCTTGCGTCATGATGCTGTTCGACCGGGTGCTCGGCACGAGCTTCTTCATGCCCGCCATCGTCGAGATGGGCACGCAGCTGCAGCACGGCGGCGGCAGCCCGATCCTCTTCCAGCACCTGTTCTGGTTCTTCGGGCATCCCGAGGTCTATATTGTAGCACTTC
Source organism: Neorhizobium sp. BETTINA12A (assembly GCF_023006485.1). Lineage (NCBI taxonomy): Bacteria > Pseudomonadati > Pseudomonadota > Alphaproteobacteria > Hyphomicrobiales > Rhizobiaceae > Neorhizobium > Neorhizobium sp. BETTINA12A. The sequence goes on along the minus strand of NZ_JALBGW010000008.1, from coordinate 6,799 downwards.
CCGCCTTCGGCATCGTTTCGGACCTGATCAGCACGCATGCGCGCAAGAACATCTTCGGCTATCGCATGATGGTCTGGGCGATTGTCATCATCGGTGCGCTGAGCTTCGTCGTCTGGGCACACCACATGTATGTCAGCGGCATGAACCCGGCCTTTGGCTTCTTCTTCGCCACCACGACGCTGATCATCGCCGTCCCGACGGCGATCAAGGTCTATAACTGGGTGCTGACGCTCTGGCGCGGCGACATCCACCTGACGCTGCCGATGCTCTTTGCGCTCGCCTTCATCGTCACCTTCGTCAATGGCGGGCTGACGGGCCTCTTCCTCGGCAATGTCGTCGTCGACGTGCCGCTGTCGGACACGATGTTCGTCGTCGCGCATTTCCACATGGTCATGGGTGTGGCGCCGATCCTCGTCATCTTCGGGGCGATCTATCACTGGTATCCGAAGGTGACGGGACGCATGCTAAACGACGTGCTCGGCCATATCCACTTCTGGATCACCTTCCTCGGCGCCTATGCGATCTTCTTTCCGATGCATTATCTCGGCCTGCTCGGGGTGCCGCGCCGCTATTTCGAGATGGGAGAAACGGCCTTCGTTCCGCCTTCGGCCCATACGCTGAACATCTTCATCACCGTCATGGCGCTGATCGTCGGGGCCGGACAGATGGTCTTTCTGTTCAATCTCGTCTGGAGCCTTTTCCGGGGGAAAGAGGCCGGCGGCAATCCATGGCGGGCGACGACGCTGGAATGGCAGACGCCGCAGACCCCGCCCGCCCATGGCAACTGGGGCAAGGACCTGCCCGTCGTCTACCGCTGGGCCTATGACTACAGCGTGCCGGGAGCGGCCGAGGATTTCATTCCGCAGAATGTTCCGGCAAGCGATGGCGTCACCCGGGAGGTTCCCGCATGAACGTCATCCTGATCTTCCTTGCCGCGATCGCCGCCATCATCATCTGGTGGCTTTCCGGGCAGCGGCTGACCTCGAAGCCCTGGCTGGAAACCGGGTCGGTGCAACTGCCGGATCATATCGGCGCAGAGCGGCGACCGCCGCCGGCGGTGAAGATCGGCCTCTTCGTGTTTCTCGGCGTCGTCGGCGCCGTCTTCAGCCTTGCCGTCAGTGCCTATTTCATGCGCATGGCGTCGGCCGACTGGTGGGGCATGCCGGTTCCGCGCCTCCTCTGGGTGAACACCGCAGCACTCGCATCGAGCAGTGCGGCGCTGCAATGGGCGAGACGAGAAGCGGGACACGGCCGCATGGAAAGCCTGCGGCCGGCGCTTGTGACAGGACTCGCGCTTGCCGTCTTCTTTCTCGTCGGGCAGATCCAGGCATGGCGGGAACTGGTGTCAGCCGGCTACGTGCTGGCCGACAATCCCGCCAACAGCTTCTTCTACATGCTGACCGGCCTGCATGGGCTGCATATCCTCGGTGGGCTCGCCGTGCTCGCGCACACGACGGTCAGGGCATTTTCAACCGACGTTGCGCCGGAGAGGCTGCGCCTCAGCGTCGATCTCTCCGCCATCTATTCGCATTTCATGCTCGCCGTCTGGCTGTTGCTCTTTGCGCTATTTGCCGGGTGGGCGAATGATTTCGTCGATCTCTGCCGCACATTGCTGACCTAGGGGCCGAACCAGGAGATTTGCAGATGGCACAGACTATCGGGACACATGGCGAGCCAGACCTCAGGCCGGCGGGCCTGCGCGGTGTCGCCGCCGATTTCGCGTCGGATCAGCGCGCCTTCAAGACCGCCTCCTGGGGCAAGGCGATGATGTGGATCTTTCTCTTGAGCGACACCTTCGTTTTCGGCTGTTTCCTGATCGCCTACATGACCGCCCGTATGTCGACGCCGGTCGCCTGGCCCAATCCGAGCGAGGTCTTCGCGCTGCATATTGGCGGCCAGGACGTGCCGCTGATCCTGATCGCGATCATGACCTTCGTGCTGATCTCGAGCAGCGGCACCATGGCAATGGCAGTCAATTTCGGCTATCGCCGCGACCGCCGCACGACCGCGATCTTGATGCTGCTAACGGCGCTTCTCGGCGCATGCTTCGTTGGCATGCAGGCCTTCGAATGGACGAAGCTGATCACCGAAGGTGTGCGCCCCTGGGAAAACCCCTGGGGGGCGGCACAGTTCGGATCGACCTTCTTCATGATTACCGGCTTTCACGGCACCCATGTCACGATCGGCGTCATCTTTCTCCTCATCGTCGCCCGCAAGGTCTGGCGGGGCGATTTCGACCAGGAACGGCGCGGCTTCTTCACCAGCCGGAGAGGTCGCTACGAGGCCGTCGAGATCATGGGCCTCTACTGGCACTTCGTCGATCTGGTCTGGGTCTTCATTTTCGCATTCTTCTATCTGTGGTGAGGTCGTCATGAACGAGACAGCGGCGCATGCACACATCCAATCTGGACAACGGCTCCAAACCGGGCAGCAGCATCCGATCCGGCTCTACCTCCTCGTCTGGGGCATGCTCTTCGTGCTCAGCGCCTTTTCCTACATGGTCGATTATCTCGGCTTCCAGGGTTATCTCAGATGGACGCTGATCCTGTTGTTCATGATGCTGAAGGCCGGGCTGATCGTTGCCGTCTTCATGCACATGGCCTGGGAACGGCTGGCGCTCGTTTACGCCATCCTGCTGCCGCCGCTGCTGGTGCTTGTTTTCGTCGCGCTGATGGTATCGGAGGCGGACTATACGATCTTCACCCGCCTCGCCTTCTTCGGCACTGGTCCCTGAGGGGCAGTGCCGAAGCCGGTTTTCCGACCTACCGACCGCTGCTGCTCCCCAAGCCGGATTCCGGTTCAACGACCTTGCGATACAGATGCCAGGTCGCATGGCCAAGTACCGGGATCACGATAGCCAGACCGGCAAAGAACATCGCAAAACCGACGACCAGAAGCACCGCAACGATGAGACCCCAGAGTATGAATTCCATGGGATTGACCGCGAAGGCTTTCATCGAGGTATAGACCGCTGCAGCCGCACCGGTGTCACGATCAAGAAGCAGCGGAAATGCAATGACTGTGGTGCAAAGCACGGCCAGGGCGAAGAGGAAGCCGACGGCATTGCCGTAGAGGATCAGCTGCCAACCCCTGCTCGTCGAGAACACCTCGTTGACGAAAGTCATCAGCGATTCCGGCCGTCCCGGCCCGAACAGGCTGACATAGAGCGACTGCGCCGTCAGAAGCCACAGGATAAAAATCACCGCCAGCATAACACCGATGGCAAGGATTGCCGGGACCGCCGGGGAATGCCTGATTTCGAGCGCATGCTGCCAGGAGGTGTCAAGGCCAAGCTCCCGCCGGCGACTGATTTCATAAAGACCCAGCGCCGCTATCGGACCGATCAGGGCAAAGCCTGACATGAGCGGAAACAGCAGTGGCAGCGCATTGGCACCGGATGTCCAATACGCGAGGATCACGCCGGCCATAGGGTAGATCAGGCAGAGAAAGACGTAGTGCGACGGCTTGGTCCAGAAATCATCCAACCCCTGACGCAACGAAGTGAAGACATCTGCTACATTGATGCGCCGCACGGTGGGATAGGCCATCTTCCTGGCGCCTCCCGCGATCACGTGAAAATGTGCCATAACAATTCCTCTCCATTCTTGTCACAGACAACAACGACCACAACGGATACCCGCGTTAGGAACGGCGCCATAGGACTGAACCTGCACGCGTGAAGATTATACGCCCCCGGTCGACACTTGACCAGCGGCGCACCCTACGGCGCAAAATTGCTGTGCATCTAAGCGTCGTCGCCTAAACCATATGTCAGTGAGTGGGGCGTGGAATTGTCACGTTATCGAGCAGTGATCGAACTATGCCGCTGCTGTCTGAGATCGAGTAACGCGCCCGTCACGACGTTCCAACGCGCCATGGCGCGGATGCGATGAATGTCAGCCTGGGCAGTGACATGACGGAGAGATTACGAGGCGCCGAGAAAATCGAGATGGAACGCCGCAGACCTCCGGCTAATCGGAACCCCCTGCATTATCCGCTCTGGTTTTCGCAGCAGCAGACGCCATCGCGATGGCCATGCTCGGGGACGACTCGATGCCGGCCGCCCGCTTGTTCTCGAAGTCATGTCTAACTCCCCAGGGAAACTGTGTTTGTGGCCGGCGGATCTCACCACCGGTCACTGGCGGATTAGCTTTTCGGCGTGTAGTCGAAATCCTTGTCTCGCTGCGCTGCCGCCGGATCACGCTTATCGGGCGCGCCGTATCCTCCACCGCCTGGAAGCTGCAGGATCAATCTGCGGCCGGCCGGCACATGCTGGCGCCCCTTGGTGGCAAGAACCGTTCCGTCATCAAGCAAGACGGCACCCGCGGCGCCATCGGCCCCACCCTCACGTCCACGGGGTGGATGGTCGACGCGATCGAACATGGCGTTGAAATGCATCTCGTGACCTTCGGTCGGCGATATCTCCACCACCTGCCCGAGACCGCCGCGGAACTGTCCGGCGCCACCCGAACCGTCACGCAACTCCTTGCGCCAAAAGATCACCGGGCCGACATGCTCGGTCGCCTCGATCGACATGGAATGCACGCCGCTCGGGAACGCCGTGGCGCTGAGGCCGTCGAGTGTGGAGCGAGCACCGGCGCCGCCGCTGTTAAACAACAGCACTTCTGCACGTTGCCCGCCCTCGGCTGGTGCCTTATCCCCCTGTAGCGGACGCACGCTGACATGCAGGTTCCACAATGCCCCTGCCCCTTCTGCCGGCACTTTGCCGGGAAGCATCTTGTGCACGGCCCCGAGCACCGCATCAGGAACCAGATGGCCAAGCACGTGGCGAACGGAAACAGGCGCCGGGTGCTGGGCATTGAGGATGCAGTTCTTCGGGGCGGTTACACGGAACGGCAGCAGAGACGCGTGGTTGTTGGGGATCTCCGGCGCGATCGAGCATTTCATGCCATAGCAGGCATAGGCGGCCGAATAGATGATCGGGCAGTTGATACCCTTCGGGCTTGGCGGTGACGTCCCCTCGAAATCAGCGAGGATATGGTCCTCTGCCACGTCCAGACGCACAGCGATATCGATCGGCGAACCGTACCCATCGACGCGCATAGTGTTCGAATAAGTGCCCTTCGGCAGGGCCGCGATCCGCTCGATGGTGGCGTCATAGCTACGCTTGAAGATGAAATCGCCCAGCGTTTCCAGATCGGCGAGCCCGAACTCTTCCATCATGTCCATCAGCCGACGATGACCGATCTCGTTACAGGCGGCCAGCGAATAGACGTCACCGACCACCTGATGGCTTTCGCGGACGTTGTTGTGCAGGATGTTGACGAGGTCCTTGTTGACCTTGCCGCGCTCGGCAAATTTCATGATCGGGACGAAGATGCCTTCTTCGTAGACCTCGTTGGCATCCGGCCCAAAACCGCGGCCGCCGACATCCACCACGTGCGCCGTGCAGGCGAAATAGCCGACGAGCGCGCCATTGCGGAAGCTGGGCGAGACCACGGTGAAATCGTGCAGGTGACCAGTGCCCTTCCACGGATCGTTGGTGATGTAGACGTCGCCTTCGAAGATGTTTTCAGGCCCGATGTCGCGGATGAAGTGGCCGACGGCCTCGGCCATGGCGTTGACGTGGCCGGGTGTGCCGGTCACCGCCTGGGCGATCATCTTGCCGCCGCGGTTGAAGACGCCGGCGGAAAGATCGCCTGATTCACGCACACTGGTCGAGAAGGCGGTTCGGATGAGCGTGACGGCTTGTTCTTCCACAACGGAGATCAGCCTGTTCCACATGATCTGCATGTGGACGTCGGAAAGTGCGCTGGTTTTCATGTCAAATCCTCCGTTCAAGCGCTCTGCTTGACGCGTATGAGCAGGCAGCCATCCGACTGCATGATGACTTCGCGGCTCGTGGTGATAATCGTTGACGTCTCGCGTTCGGTGATGACAGCGGGACCGGAAACCCAGTCGCCCGGTTTCATGTCGGCGCGCGCGACAATCGACGCGCTCAGAAAGCTGCCTTCCTGGACGTCGAAGATTTCGCGGGTGCCGCGGACCTTGGCTTCGCCAACCTTTGCGGTCTTGCCTATCCTCGCCGGCGGGGCAACCTTTGAGGTTGCGCGCAAGGACCAGCTGACGATCTCGACGTCGAGACCATCGATGACCCGACCGAAAAAGTGTTCGTACTGCTCGTCAAACAGCTTCCGGAACAGGTGGCCATCCGCATCGGCGTAGTCGCGTACCTCGATCGTGACCGGCACTTCCCACCCCTGACCGACGTAACGCATGTAAGCCGTACATTCGAGATCTGGATTTGCTTCGGGCGAACCGGAACGCACGAACGATATGGCCTCGGCGCTGAGGTCAGCGATCGTCTGATTGATCGCATCCGCATCGAACCGGCTAAGCCGGCTGTAGGCGCTACGCACGCTTTCGAAACCGAAGGGAGCGCGCAGGAAGCCGATCGCAGAACCGACGCCGGCACCGGGCGGGATCAGCAGGTCCGACATGCCGAGCTTTTCGCACAGACGGGCGGCGTGGATGGGAGCTGCGCCGCCGAAGGCGATCATGGTGAATTCGGAAAGCTCCTTGCCATTCTCCACGGCATGCATGCGCGCCGCGTTGCTCATGTTCTCGTCGACCACCTCGCTGAGGCCGTAAGCGGCTGTCGCGATATCAGTATTGAGCTTGGAGGCGATGTCGGCATCCATGGCTCTGTCAGAGGCCGGGCGGTCGAGCTTCATCGCGCCACCTGCGAACTCCTCCGGATCGAGACGACCGAGGATCAGGTCGGCATCGGTGACGGTCGGGTTCGCGCCGCCGCGGCCATAGCAGGCCGGGCCTGGCT
>NZ_JALBGW010000089.1:0-19460 GCF_023006485.1 Neorhizobium sp. BETTINA12A | reverse complement strand
GGCTCCGGCGATCCGCAGCCTGGCCGGCAGCGGCTCCGTGTTGCTCGGGGCCCAAACCCTGACGATCACCAATGCCAACGACACGTTCGCCGGCGTCATCGGCGGCACGGGCGGTCTGACCGTCACCGGCGGCAGCCAGACGCTTTCGGGCGTCAACACCTATACCGGCGCGACGACGGTGAGCGGCGGCAGGCTTGCCGTCCACGGCTCGATCACCAGTCCGGTCGCGACATCCGGGGCCGGCATTCTCGGCGGCACCGGCACCATCTTCGGCGATGTGACCAATGCCGGCGTGGTGGCGCCTGGCAATTCGATCGGCACGCTGACGATCGCCGGCAACTATACCGGCACAGGCGGAACACTCGCGATCGAAACCGTGCTCGGCGGCGACGCCTCGCCGACCGACCGGCTCGTGGTGACGGGCAATACCGCAGGCACGACCAATGTCACGGTCACCAATCTCGGCGGCGGTGGTGGGCAGACCGTCGAGGGCATCAAGATCGTCGATGTCGGAGGCGCGTCCGCGGGCTCATTTTCGCTGCTCGGCGACTATGTGTTCGAAGGCGATCAGGCCGTGGTCGGCGGAGCCTATGCCTATCGGCTCTACCAGGGCGGCGTCAGCACGCCTGCCGACGGCGACTGGTATCTCCGTTCGGCCCTGCTCAATCCCGCCGGCGCCGCGATCGGAGTGGTCTATGCGCCGGGCGTGCCGCTCTACGAGAGCTACGCCGGCGTGCTGCAGACCCTCAACGAATTCGGCACGCTACGCCAGCGCACCAGCGGTCGGGCACTCGACGAGGGGCAAGCGGAGAATGATCCCGCCAAGGCGATCTGGACCCGCATCGACGGCACGCATGCGCATTTCAATCCGAAAACCTCGACCACCGGCACCGAATACGACGTGGACACCTGGACGATGCAGGCGGGGATCGACGGGATGGTGCATGAAAGCGGGAGCGGCGCACTGATCGGCGGCGTCAGCTTTCATGTCGATACAGCCTCGGCGGACGTCTCATCGCGCTTTGGCAAGGGCAATATCGATACAACGGGCTATGGCTTCGACGGCACCTTGACCTGGTACGGCAATAGCGGCTTCTACGTCGATACTCAGGCTGCTTTGACCTGGTACGACAGCGATCTCAAATCCTCGACCCTTAACGCCACGCTTGCCAGCGGCAATGACGGCTTCGGTTATGGCCTCAGCGTCGAAGCCGGACAGAAGATCGCCCTGACGCGCCAGTGGTCGCTGACGCCGCAGGCGCAACTGGCCTATTCCTCCGTGCGCTTCGACCGTTTCACCGACCGCTATGGCGCCGTCGTCTCGCTGGACGATGCCGACAGCCTGACCGGCCGCCTCGGCATCTCGGCCGATTACGACAGCGACTGGAAGGACGCCACCGGACAGATCAGCCGCGCGAAGTTCTACGGCATCGCCAATCTCTATTACGACTTTCTCGACGGCTCGAATGTCGATGTCTCCGGGATCAGCGTCGTCAGCAAAAACCAGCCGCTCTGGGGCGGCCTCAGCCTGGGCGGCTCGCTCAGCTGGTCCAACGACCGGTATTCAGTCCACGCGGAAGCCTTCACCGGCACGAGCCTCAAGGACTTCGGCGACAGCAACGCCATCGGTGCGAAGGTCGGGTTTAGCATGAAGTGGTAGCGAGACCGGTGCCTGTCGACCGGGACGCCGCGATATCTACTCCGTCTTTCCGGCGGAAAGCCCAAAAAACTCTTTTCTGTATCCCGCCGACAGCGGTCGGAGCTTCGTCAAATTTTTGAGAATCCGGACAGGTTGCCTGAGAACGTTCCTGTTCAGGAAATACATATGGACCAGGCTCGGAGCCTTGCTGTGTGATCCCTTGTGGGCGACGCGGTAGACGGCGCCCCGGAAGGGTAGCGCGTTCAAGGGCGTACCGCGTTCGGTCAGAATTGATTCTATACGGACATGGCTGCCGAGCATGTCCTTGATCCATTGGAGTGAAACGTCTTCCGCCTTGGATGGCAGTCCGTAGAGGTCCGAGCGGATGATCAGCGAGGTTCCGCAATAGTGGTTGAACTGGTCGCGGCACAACAGAATGCTGCCGCCGTCGTCCCAGATATAGCCCTTGTCGATCGTCCAGCCGTTCTCGTTCTGGTGCCGGGCGGCGTATTCGGTAATTCTAGCGCTGACAAAATCGTCGTCGTCGACGATCATGAAGAAGCGACAATCGCGGGCCGTGAGCATGCCCGCAAGCACGCGGCGGCCTTTGTCGGCGCGGAATGAATCGAGAAAATCCTCTTCCGTGGCATCGCCACGCTCGTGGATGTCGTTCGGCGGAAAGTCCACCCATGCCACCGAGAACTTGTCCGGCAGGACCGGAAGATCGGCGCCCCTGTTGGCGACAATCACCCCCCGCCAATCGGGACTGGTCTGGTTGGCGATGGACGCCACCGTCTGCGTCAGATTTCGCTTCAGGATGCTCCAGTCACGTGCGTTGTCCTGGTGCCTGACGGGAATGATGAAGGTGATAACGCTCATGACAGCCTCCAGTCGTTGATCTCAGGCGCGATCATGCCGCGACACCTGCCTGTTCTTTTGCCCATCTGATGCCGTCGTCGAGCGACGTCGCCTTGTAGGAAAGATCGGTACCTCCTGAAAAGGCATTCATGAATCGGCGGATTTTCCCGTAATTGTTGTCGAGCACCGCATGGCGGCGGCCGATGAGAAGCGAGCAGATATGCACATGCAGGCGGTCGGTCACGATGGCCCCGCCACGGGAAATCTGCCGTATGCCGCGCTGGAAGCGGTTGTTGGCCGCGGCGTCCAGTTTACGCAGCCGCATTTCGGAAGGGGTGAAATGCAGCAGTGCCGAGGCTGCTCCGAGCGCTTTCGCAACCCGTACCTTCGACCGGCTCTCGGTAATCCAATCTTCCTTCGGGATGTCCGGATAGGCGGAAAAGTCAACGGTCCCGACCTGCTCCTTGTCCTGGCGGAGCATCGCAAGCACGGGAAATTCCGGCGCAGCGGGCTCTATGCTGCCGATGCAGAAGGCCATGTCCGGGCACAGAAGGACCTGGCAATCAAAATTTTCCTTGGCGAACTGAAACGATTCCTCATCGCGCACCAGCAGCACGAAATTCTTGTGCTTGCCGATCGCGCGCTTGCTTTGCTCCAGCCGCTCCGGAGACTTGTAGTGAATCGACTGCGGAAACTGGACGATCTGCCGGTCGGGAAACAGCTCCATCACGCGCTCCCGGAAATCCTGGTGAAATACCCAGATATCGCCGAAATTGCCGCCCCCGTGGATGAAGATCGGACCGTTCGGGGCAGAAGTTTTAAGTTCATCCGGCGAAAAATCGTCGGTCGTGCAGACATAGGAAGGCCGCTTTGCGTAACGCTTCTGCAAATAGGCCATTTCTCCCAGCCAGATCGCGGAATCTCCGCAATTCCTGATGTCGGGAAAGTCCAGTATCGCTATCGGTTCATCAGGGCGGATGAACTGTTTAAGGCAATCGTGGGTCCTGTCCTGAAGCTTGGCGATAAGCTCGGATTGCTGAACGGGTGACATTACGCCTCTCTTTCAAAAGTTAGAACGACAAGTCCCGCGATCAGGCGTGACTGACTTTGGACAACACCTTGGAAGCGATCTTTCTGACTTCAGTCTCCGGACCATTTGGACGATCCATAACCAGCCAGAGAAAGATGCTGGAGCCGCAATAGAGAACGCCTCCAAGGCAAATAAGGGCGGCAAGTTGTAGAACAAGTCCGGTATGCGTGGTCTCAATTCCCATGTAGCGATCAGCGAGCGAGACGCCGGCAGCCATGACCGCCGAGCTGGCAAGCGCCCTGAAATTTGCCCATAGCTGGGCGGTGACCGAGACATTTATGAAGCGCTTCACGATCACCATGTTCACAAACGCGCTGAAGAGGCCGGTGAGCACCCGGCTGAAGATCAGCCCCGGAAGCCCCCAGAACACCAGGCCGATCGTGATCACCGGGATCCGGACAAGAAGCATCTGCGCGTCGCGGATGAACAGGTTCCGGGTTTGCCCCAGCGCCATGCCGAGAGGCTGATTGAGAGATCCCAGTGTCTGCAGCGCATAAACAGAGGCCAGCGCCTGGATGATGAAAATCACCGGAAGCCATTTTTCACCAAGCACCAGCCTGACCAGGGGATCTGCGATGACCGCCATCCCTATGCCGGCGGGTAACGCGACCGCCGTCAGCAACGCCTGCGTTCGCTGATAGGCTGCGGCGAGACGCGCAGGATCATGGCGGACATTGGCAAAAGCGGGGTAGATGGTGGCGGTCAGAGGCGCCGTCGCTTCGCGCGTGGGCGTCATGGCGAGCTGCCCGCCAAGCGAATAATATCCAAGGGCCGAACCCGTCAACAGCTTGCCGATCAGCAGGTAATCGAAACGCCAATTAAGGGTGTTGACGATCTGCCCGGCGGTAATCCAGATCGAGAACGAAAAGAATTCGCGCATATGGGAAAAGGTGACCCGGGGGCGGAACGGCAGGATAAAATAGGATGCCACAACGTTGGTGATCTGCATCACCAACGTGCCGACCACAAGCGCCCAATAGGTTTGATAGATGACGGCGATGGCGACGGTCGCCACAAATCCGGCAACCTTCTGGGCAACGTTGAGCACGAATTCCTGCCAGAAAATCAACTCCCGCTGGAGCATGATCCGTCGCGGATTGGCGAACCCGTTTATGAGGAGGCTAAGGCTCAAAACAAGAAGGACGCCGAAAAGGCGCGGCTCGTCGTAGATGAGGGAAGCCGGATAGGCGAAGGCGGCGAATAGGACGCACAATATCAGACCGCGCGTTGCAGCCAGTGTCCATGCGGCGCTGAAATGGGATTCCCCGGGAGCCTCGTGGCGGATGAGCGCCTCGTTCAAGGAAAGCTCAGTTATCGTCGTCACGATGGCGAGCATCGTCGTCGCAAGCGCAACCAAGCCAAAATCCGACGGCAAGAGATACCACGCCAGAACGATGGTGCTGAGGGTCGACAACCCGTTGACGATGATCCTCGAGAGGGAGACCCAGAGACTTCCCGTTACCAGGCGATCAGCAATGCTCATGGCCGACCTCTTCGCAACAAATACCGATCGTATGTGAGCGACATCATTCCATAGCTACCCTTTTTCGTGGAGTTTCGGCCCCTTTTCAAGCCGCGAGAAGGCTGTGCCGTCTTGCCGCAAGCGCCGGTTTCGCGCACATGATGCGTGAGATCTCCTTGCCGCATTCGAAGGGCGGGCTATCTGCTGGACACTTCGGTCATCGAGTTCTCCATGCAATTTTTCCCTTGTCGTTTACCTCGTTCAGCAGCGCGATCCGGAAGCCATGGCCAAGGCTTAAGACCGCTGACAATCTAGTTGGCGGGAAATGATGTTGGTTTTGTGGTGCCCTTCGCAAGTGCGAAAGAACCTGCGCGCGCGGCCGCGATCCAAGGCGGCATCACCTGCGATTTGCGCGCATCCGGCTTTGATCCAAGCTCGGAATATATTCGCTCCGCCGCCTTCATAACGAAGCGGCGGAGCAGAAAAACAGTTTTCGATTACGTCAGCTGACGACGACGGCGATGACGACCACACAGTCGCCGGCCTTGATCAATCCCGGGAAATGCCGGGCGCACAGGATGCCGCCCATCTTCGCGCGAATTTCACGGGGAGCTGCGCCGGTCCGTCCGGTTGGGTAGATGCGGGCCACAACGGCGCCTTCGCCAACCTCATCTCCGAGATCGAAGACGGGCTCGATCAGTCCATCTTCCTCGGCGAAGGAAAAGCAATTGCCGTCCGGCATGTCGAGCCAGGTCGTCGGCATGACTTCCGCGCTGCCCGCGACGATGCCTGCATGGCGCAGCACGTTGATGACGCCGCGCTTGGCGATCCCTGCGCTTTTCGCCGTCGCCGTGCCGCCGCCGCCAAGCTCCGTGGTGATGAAGACCTTGCCCATCTCCTCGGCGGCCGTGTCGTACATGCCGACCGCGTCGATCTCGAGCATCTTCATCGAATAGGGCGCCGAAAACGCCTTCACCAGCTCGAAGGCGCGGGCCTCCTGTTCCTTGTCGGGCAGGATATGGGCAGCGCAGAAGGGCAGGAAATCGAGCGTCCTGCCGCCGGAGTGAAAGTCGAGGACGACGTCGGCCCGGGGCAGCAGATTGCGCTGGAAATAATCGGCGATCTTCTGCGTTACCGTGCCGTCCGGGCGACCGGGAAAGCTGCGGTTCAGGTTGCCCTTGTCGATCGGCGACGTTCGCGTTCCGGCTAGGAATGCCGGGTAGTTCATCGCCGGAACGATGATCACCGTGCCGCTGACACCCTCCGGTTTGAGGCTGCGGGCCAGATCGAAGAGTGCAATCGGCCCTTCGTATTCGTCGCCGTGATTGCCGCCGGTCAAGAGCGCCACGGGCCCCTTGCCGTTGCGGATAACCGTAAGCGGGATCATCACCGATCCCCAGGCGGAATCGTCGCGGCTATAGGGCAGCCGCAGGAAACCGTGCTGCACGCCGTCGGCGTCGAAGTCCACCGTCGGGCTGATCGGCGACGGTCGCAAGGCGTTCTCGCTCATGGCTGTCTCAATCCTTGACCATCAGCTTGCGCGGCACGTTGGCGAAGCATTCGACCCCGGTGTCGGTGATGAGGATGCTCTCGGTTGTCTCGAAACCCATGTCCTCGAGCCAGAGGCCGGTCATGAAATGGAAGGTCATGCCAGGTTTCAGCTCGGTGCGGTCGCCGGGGCGCAGGCTCATGGTGCGCTCGCCCCAGTCCGGCGGATAGGACAGGCCGATCGGATAACCGGTGCGGTTGTCCTTGACGATCCCGTATTTCCTGAGCACGGCGAAGAAGGCATTGGCGATGTCCTCACAGGTATTGCCGGGCTTGGCCACCGCAAGACCTGCCTCCATGCCCTCTAGCGTCGCCTTTTCCGCGTCGAGGAAGGCCTGCGTCGGCTTACCGAGGAAAACCGTGCGCGACAGCGGCACGTGATAGCGATTATAGCAGCCGGCGATCTCGAAGAAGGTGCCTTCCCCCCTCTTCATCGGCCGGTCGTCCCAGGTCAGGTGCGGCGCGGAGGCTTCGACACCTGACGGCAAGAGCGGCACGATCGCCGGATAATCGCCGCCGATGCCGTCGACGCCGCGGGTGCCTGCGTCGTAGATTTCGGCGACCAGATCGCATTTGCGCATGCCGACCTCGATCTTGTCGAAGATACGGGCATGCATCGCCTCGACGATCCGCGCGGCGTTGCGCATGTATTTGATCTCGGTTTCGCTTTTCACCGCACGCTGCCAGTTCACGAGCGCGGTCGCATCCACGAAACGGGCGTTCGGCAGATGTTTCTGCAGCGAGGCGAAGGCAGCCGCGGAGAACCAGTAATTGTCCATCTCGACGCCGATCGTCAGCGTGCCGAAGCCGCGATCCGTCAGGATACCGGAGAGATAATCCATCGGGTGTCGCTCGGTCGACTGCACGTAATGATCGGGATAGCCGACGATATTTTCCTGGCTGAGATAGGAAGTCAGCTTGGCACCGTTGGCGTCCTGGCCGCGGCCGAACCAGACCGGTTCGCCGGACGGCGGCACGATGACGGCCTGATGCACATAAAACGACCAGCCGTCATAACCCGTCAGCCAGGCCATGTTTGATGGATCGCTGACGATCAGGAGGTCGACCCCCTTCGCCTCCATGGCATGCCGGGTCTTTTCCAGCCGCGCGGCATATTCCCCACGCGAGAATTTGAGATTGGGCTGGGTCATGTTTCTTCCCTTCTTATCCGGCGCAAGGCCGGCTTAGCTTTCAAATGCGGTGCCAGCGCCGGCGGCATCCGCCCGCGCGAAGGCGAGCGTGGCGATGGCGGTATCCTGGATGCCGGTCCCGGTGAGGTCGGCGAGTGTGATCTGTCCTGCGTTTTCGCGTCCGGGGCGGATGCCGGCGATGACTTGCCCAAGCTCGGAAAATTCGGCATCCGGTGAAATGAGCCCGGCCTTGACGGCATGATGCAGTTCCCCGAGCCGGCGCGTCTGTTTCAGGCTGTCGGCGACGTAGACATCGACCTTGGCGATGGCTGCCGGGTCGATCTCGTTCTTGTGTTCGGCATCCGAACCCATGGCGGTCACATGCTGGCCAGGCTGGAGCCATTCCGCCTTCAGGATCGGGATTTCCGATGGGGTCGTCGTGACAACGATATCGGCATCGGCGACGGCGATCTCAGGATCGGCCTCGGCCGTTACTGTGATCCCGAGCCTGATCGTCAATTCCGCGGCAACGGTTTTGGCTTTCCCGAGGTCGCGCGCCCAGATGCGCGCCTCACGAATCGGCCGGACCAGCGCCAAAGCCTCCAGTTGCAACCGCGCCTGCATGCCTGCGCCAAAAATCGCCGCAACGGCCGAGTCCGGACGCGAAAGATGTTTTGCCGCAACTGCGCCCGCCGCAGCCGTCCGGATATCGGTCAGATAACCGTTGTCGAGCAACAGCGCCTGCACGAGACCCATGCGGCTGGACAGCAGGACCATCATGCCATTCGTGCTGGGCAGGCCGATCTTCGGATTGTCGAAGAAGCCCGGGCTGATCTTGATGGCGAACCCTTCGATACCCGGCACATAGGCCGTCTTTACATCCACCTCGCCGCGATGTTCGGGAATATCGAGGCGCAGGATCGGCGGCATGGCGACCGGCTTGGTGGCGAGCGCATGGAAAGCGTCCTCGACGCAGCCGACTGCTTCGCCGTCGAGCGGAACAAGCTTGCGCAGATCCTTTTCGGTGAGAATGACGATCCGGCTCATGCGGCGTCCTTTCCATGGATGGCGTCACCGTTGATCACCCGCCGGTGCTGTTCCATGTCGATATTGCGGCCGGAAAGGAGTGCGACGATGGCCCCAAGGCTTTTGACCTTTCCGGCAAGCAGCGCCCCGATGCCGACAGCGGCGGCGCCTTCGACCACCTCGCGCTCGACCGAATAGGCATGTGCGATGCCGGCTGCAATTTCCGCTTCGGAGAGAAGGACGACATCGTCGAGAAGATCCCGGCACATCGCGAACGTCACGCGGTTATCAAGCCCGATGCCGCCCCCGAGCGAATCCGCAAGGCTCGGCACTTCCTCGACCAGAACCGGCCTGCCCGCATCCAGGCTCGCCTTCATTGCCGCGCCGCGCTCCATCGTCAGGCCGATGACCCGCGCCTGCGGCCTCAGTCCCTTCACCGCGGCAGCGATGCCGGCGGCAAGCCCGCCGCCGGACAGCGGCACCAGAACTGTTCCGATCTCCGGCACCTGTTCGACGATCTCAAGACCGAGGGTACCCTGCCCCGCCACGACGGCCGGATGATCGAAAGGCGGCACCATGACCAGCCCCTCTTCTGCCACCAGCCTGTCCACCTCTTCCTGCGCTTCGTCCTGCGAACGTCCGATGATGCGCACGCGCGCACCGAGGCGGCGGATTTCCGCGACCTTGTTTTCCGGCACCAGCGACGACATGCAGATGGTTGCGACGGCACCTTCCGCTCTCGCGGCAAAGGCGAGCGCCCGCCCGTGATTGCCTGTGGAGGCCGCCACCACACCGCGCGTCCGCTCCTCCGGCGTCAGCGAAAGGATGGCGTTCGTCGCACCGCGCAGCTTGAAGCTGCCGGTGGTCTGATGGTGTTCGAGCTTCAGATGGACCGGTACGCCCATCCGCTCGCTTAGAACGACCGATGCCGCCATCGGCGTCCGGCACACGCGGCCATCGATGCGGACCGCGGCGGCGCGGATATCGTCAAGTTGAACCGGCAAGGTCTTCCCGCTCATGGTCTCAGCCTTCCGGATAGGGCTTGGTCATCAGCGTGCCCAGTTCAGGACGCGATGCCATTTCCCCGCAAAGCCGCAGGCAGGCCCAGCTGGTGGCAAGGTTGCTGCTGACGACAGGCCTGCCAATCTCGGCTTCGATACGGGCCGCGACTTGTGCAGCCCGGACCGCGGTGCAGGAGATGAAAAGCGCCTGCGAAACCGGTGCGATTGCATCGCGGGCGAGCGAAACGATTTCGTCCGGTGCAATGCGCGCCATTTCGCGGTCGTCGTCGAAACCCAGGCAGGTAAACCTGTCGATCGTGAAGCCGAGACCGGCGAAATAATCGGCCATCGGCCGGCTCGTCTCCACGGTGTAGGGCGTCAGGATCGAAATTCGGCTTGCACCGATAGCCCGCAGGCCTTTTACGGCCGCAGCCGTCGGCGTCACCACGCGAACGCCGGGTTTGGCGGCGCGGATCGCCTCCTCGATGCGGGCATCGCCGATGACCACGGAGGCGGACGTGCAGGAATACATGACCGCATCCAGCGTCTCGCCCGGCAAGATCAACGAGGCGCCCTCGGTCAGCACCGGCTGCATCCTGAGGAGATTTTCAGGCGTCGTCGGATTGGCATACGGGATGCGGTTGACATAAACGCCGATGCGGTCGCTCGCGACCATGCGCTGGAAGTCGACCTCCGTCGTATGGTCGGTGGCCAGGATCACCAGACCGATGCGTTTCTGAAGCGGGCGATCGTCCAGTCGCGGCTTTCGGCCGGCGAGGCTTATCTCAACGGAAGTCATCTCAGTCGTCCATCCTGGCATAACGTTCCTCCAGCCAGCGCAGCCCCAGGACCGAGATCAGGCTGACCACGAGGAAGAAGACGCCGACGAGCGTCATCGGCTCGATATAGCGATAGTTGCTGTTGGCGATGCTCTTTGCCTGGTTCATCAGCTCCAGCACGGTGATGGCCGAAAGCAGCGGCGTTTCCTTGAACATCGCGATGAAATAGTTGGCGAGCGCCGGGATCATCGGCGGCACCGCCTGGGGCAGGATGACGTGGATCCAGGCCTGCCTTGTCGTGAGATTGGCCGCCTTTGCCGCTTCCCACTGGCCACGCGGCACATTCTCGATGCCGGCGCGATAGACCTCGGCGGTATAGGTGGCATAGTGGACGCCGATTCCGATGACGCCGGCGACCAGCGGCGAGAGGCGGATGCCGATATCCGGCAGCACGTAGAAAATGAAATAGAGCTGCACGAGAAGCGGCGTGCCGCGGATGAATTCCGAAACGAAGCCGACCGTGCGCGAGACCGCGGTGATCGGCGAGCGGCGCACGATGGCAAGAGCCAGACCGATCACCGCCGCGACGGCCGCACCGAGGACGGTCGCCAGGAGAGTGATCTTGAACCCTTCGAGAAGGGTCGGCATGATCTGCCAGACGAAATCCCAATCCCACTCCATGGTCAGGTCCTCACGCCGTCGAGGCTGCGCGTCACCCGCCGCTCCAGCCAGCGCATCACCGTGGAAATCGCCCAGGCCATGACGAAGTAGAGAAAGAGGATCGTCGCGAAGGGAATGAGCGTATTGCCGGTCTGGGCACGGACGACCTGCGCCTGGAAGGTGAGGTCCGTCAGCGAGATCAGCGAGACTACGGCCGTGCCCTTCAAAAGCTCGATGGCGTTGTTGCAGAAGGTGGGCAGCATCAGCGGCAGCGCCTGCGGCAGGATGACATGGCGCATCCGCTGAAAGCGGGAGAGATTGAGGGCGATGCAGGCCTCGGTCTGTTCTCGCCCGACCGCCTTCACGGCACCGCGCACAACTTCTGCCCCGTAAGCCCCGACATTCAGCCCCAAAGCCAGAACGCCCGCCTGAAGCGGCGTGAGGGTGAGGCCCGCGAAGGGAAGGACGAAATAGACCCAGAAGAGCTGGACGAAGATCGAGGTGCCCCGGAAGAACTCGATATAGGTCGTCGCAAGCGCCCGCACGGCAAAGAAGCGCGAAAGCCGCCCGAGGCCGGCCAGGAAAGCCATCACCAGCGCCAGAGCCGAACCCATAACGGTCAGCTGCAGCGTTACCAGCGCCCCCTCGAGGATCAGCGTCAAATAGCCGGACCAGACCGACATCAGCGGAAACTTCCCATCATCCGAGACAGTGCAGAGACGGCCCAAGGCCATCGCGATCGGTGGCGGAACGGCACATGAGCCGCTCCGTCCACCTCAGTTCGGCCGTTTACTGGGCGGCAGTGCATTGCTTGTCGCGAGTGGTCGAGATGGCTGCCTTGGCGGAGAAACCATAGGGTTCGATAAGCTTGGCAAACTCACCCGATTCCTTCAGCTTCTTGAGCTCCCCATCAAACGCATCGCGGAGGGCGACGTCCTGCTTTCGGAAGGCCGCGCCATCGCAATACACCGGCGCGCCGACCACCGGTGCGACGACTTCGAGATTCGAATCCTTCGCTTTGTCCAGAAGATCGTGGATCGAAAGGACCGGAAGAGAATAGACGTCGATGCGGCCATCCTGGAGCATCTTGATGCCGCTCTGCCCATCCGGCACGACGATGACGCGCTCACGCGGCACGCCAGCCTGCAGGGCCAGCTTCTCCTCGGTGCCGCCACCCGGGGCGCCGATCTTGGCATTCGTATTGTTGGCAATGTCCTTGTAGCTCGTCAGCTTCAGCGGGTTGCCTTTCCTGAGGGCGAATGCTTCCGCATCGCAAAGGATCGGCTCGGAATAGGCCACCGCGTTGCAGCGTTCCGGCTTCATGAACAGGCCCGCGGTAATCGCATCGTGGCGGCCGGCCTGCAGGCCTGGGATCATCGCACCATATTCGGAGATCGAAGCCACCACCTCCTTGATGCCGAGACGCTCGAAGATGACGCGGGCAACGTCGGGAGCGGCACCCGAAACCTTGCCGTCGGCGCCGACCGCCGTATAGGGCGGCTCATTGGCGATGGCGATACGGGCAAAGCCCTGCTCCTTCAACTGCTTCAGGTCCGCTGCGGATGCAGAAATACCGCCCGCGATGGCGGCGAGGACCGAAATGCTGACGGCCGATGCTAAAATTCTCGTTTTCATTGTTCCCTACTCCTCTGGTTTTTTCCCGATGTCTTCGGGCTGTATCGCTGCCTTTGGCGGTCAGACGCGGTGCCCGGCCGCTATGATCTTGCGCAGGAAAGTCTGGGTGCGCTCCTGCTTCGGGTTCCGGAAAATCTCATCCGGTCCGCCCTCCTCGACGATCTTGCCGCGATCGAAAAACAACACGCGGTCCGCGAAATCATGCGCAAAGCCCATCTCGTGGGTCACCAGCAGCATGGTCATGTCGGTCTCGGCCGCGAGCCGCCTCATGACATTCAGCACCTCCTCGACGAGTTCCGGATCGAGTGCGGATGTCACTTCGTCGAACAGCATGATCTTCGGAGAGAGCGCGAGCGCCCGGGCGATCGCGACACGCTGTTTCTGGCCGCCGGAAAGCTGTGCCGGCACCGCCTTCGCCTTGTCCGCCATGCCGACCATGTCCAGCAGATCCATGGCCCGCTTTTCGGCGTCGGCACGTGTCGCACCCTGGGTGAGCATCGGCGCGAGCGTGACATTGTCGAGGACGCATTTGTGCGGAAACAGATTGAAGTGCTGGAAGACCATGCCGATCTTCTTGCGCATGCGATGCAGGTGGCGCTCGTCTGCGGCAACCAGATCGGCGCCCTTCTTCATGTGATAAAGCTGCTCGCCGTCGACCTCGATATGGCCGCCGCTGATCGATTCCAGCGTCATCAGAATGCGCAGGATCGTCGTCTTGCCTGAGCCGGAAGGGCCGATCAGCGCCAGCTTCTCGCCCGGCATCACATTCATCGACAAACCATCGAGAACGGTCAGTGGGCCGTATCTCTTGACGATGCTGTCGATGCGGATGATGGGCGATGGCATTCATGTCTCTCCCTGTTGAGACAAGCAATGGGTCAACGATGACCGCCTCATGAAATCATGTCAATTCGGAAAATAATATCATGACAATATTTCTCCGCCTGCACAAACGGCAGGCGCTTGCATCAAATCGCAAGCAGCAGCTCTTCGGGGTTTCCCTGCGCCAGCGACGCGACGATTGCGAGCCCAGTGCGCAATTCGCTTTCCGTTGTCGACCCCAGCGAGATGCGCAGGGCCGGCGTCCATCCGTGATCCGTCGTATGGAACGACTTGCCCGGTGCAATGCCCACGCCGCGTAGCCGCGCCTGGGCCACGAAGGCATCTTCGGTGTGACTGCCGGAAAGCGGCAGCCAAACGTGCAGGCTCTGTGGATGCGCTCGATAGGACAGACCCGCCAGCGTCTCGGCGGCGATGGCATGACGGCTGACGAGGGCGCGGCGCTGCCAGTTGACGAGTTCCATGGCGGTGCCGTCGCTGACCCAGCGGGTGGCGATCTCGGCCATTGCGGGCGTTGCCATCCAGTTGGAGACCAGATGCCGGTTGGCAACCGCCGCGACATAACGGTCCGGCGCGACGAGATAACCGATGCGCAGGCCAGGAACGGTGATTTTCGTGAAGCTCGTCACGTAGAGCGTCCGTTCCGGGGCGAAGGCGGCCATCGGCGGCGCACGGCCCTCCACCATGGGACCGAGGACGTCGTTCTCGATGATCGCTATGTCATGCTTGGCGGCCACGGCTGCAAGTGCCTCGCGGCGAGCGGCACTCATCAGAGCCGCCATGGGATTGATGACGGATGGCTGCAGGAAGATCGCCCGGATCGGACCTTTGCGGCAGGCCTCGTCGAGCGCCTCGGGGATCATGCCCTCCTCGTCGATCGCCAGCCCTTCCAGATGCAGGCCGAGATAGGTGGAAAGCGGAACGAGCGTATGATGGCTGACCACTTCCGTGGCGATGGTCGAGCCGGACGGTGCGACGCTCATCAGGGCCACCGTCATTCCCGATGTTGCGCCGTTGGTCACGCTGACATTCAGCGGCGAAACATCCAGGCCGCAGCGTGCCAGCCATTCGGTCGCGATAGCCCGATGGCGGGGGAACACCATATTCGGCCGGAACGACAGGGCCGAACTCGCCGGCAGGTTTTCCGAAAGCCAGGCGAAGGCCTGCCGGAATTTTTCGACATGGATCTGCTCGCAGACCGGCTTCAGGATCGACAGGTCGATGACCTCACCCAGCCGTTCGGGCAGGTAAGGCGGTTCGGGCTCCCGCGCCTGCGTCTGCACGAAGCTGCCCCGCCCGATTTCGCCGGAAATCAGCCCTCGGCGGATAAGATCGTCATAGGCCCGGCTGACCGTCTGGACCGACAGGCCGAGATCGTCCGCCATGCGGCGATGGGTCGGCAGCTTGGTCCCGTTGACGAGCTTTCCTTCCTGGACGGCGCGGGCGATCTGCTCGGCGAGCGAAAGATAGGCCGGTCGGCGGAGCTGGGAGGGATCGGGGCGCCAATTTGTCATGATTTTACTGTGCTTAAAATCAGTTCAATTGACAATGGCAAAACGAATTTTCATTGTCTTCCTCAACAACCGCACGACAGGAAACCATATGAAACTCGACGCCATCGATCTGCGCATTCTCGAGGCGGTCCAAGGTGATGGCCGGATCACCAAGCTCGCGCTCGCCGAAAAGGTCGGCCTTTCGCCGACGCCCTGCTGGATGCGTCTTCGGAAACTGGAAAAGGCAGGCATCATCGCCGGCTATCATGCCCGGCTTGTGCCAAGGAAGATCGCGCCGATCGCCAGCGTCATGGTGGAGATCACGCTCGCCAACCATCGCCAGGGCGATTTCGATCGTTTCGAACGGGTAGTCGCTGCTATCCCTGAGATCACCGCCTGCTGGTCGGTCGGTGGCGGCGTCGATTATATCGCCAAGATCGTGGCCCTCGACATCGACGCCTATCAACGCCTGATCGACGACCTGCTCGATCGCGAACTCGGTATCGAACGTTATTTCACCTATATCGTCACCAAGACGGTGAAGGAGGAAACGGGCGTGCCCGTTACCGCGCTGTTCGAGCCGGATATCGACCAGCGGTCGTAGACAATCTCTCCGCAAGGCCCGGCCAGTTTAGACCATCTCTCTCTTTTTCCCCTCGCGAATGGACAATCTCTCGCATCGGCAAGGCGATACTGGCGCCACGACCGAACGAGGATCTGGCCATGACTGCAGTTTTTGCACGCCCCGCCTATCACGAGGCCCTGATGCGGCTCGCCGACCGCCACCTGCTGCGCGACCTTGCCTATGTGGACGGGCGCTGGGTTGCCGGCGCCGACGGCCAAAGCTTCCAGGTCGCCGACCCCGCTTCCTCCGCAACACTCGCGTGGGTCGCGAGTCTTAGTGCCGAGGAAACCGATTCAGCTATCGATGCTGCCGCGACCGCCTTTCCCGTCTGGCGGGCGAAGTTACCGCAGGAGCGGGCGGCAATCCTGAAGGAATGGCATCGGCTGATGCTCGAAGCCAGGGAGGATCTGGCTCTCTTGATGACGCTGGAGCAGGGCAAGCCGCTTGCCGAATCCCGCGGGGAGATCGACTATGCCGCCTCCTTCATCGAGTGGTATGCCGAGGAAGGAAAGCGGGTTAACGCCGAGAGCGTCACCAGCCATCTTCCGGGCGCCGAAATGATCGTGCGGCGGGAGGCGCTCGGCGTTGCCGGCATCGTCACGCCTTGGAACTTTCCCTCCGCCATGGTCACCCGCAAGGCGGCTGCGGCACTTGCCGCCGGCTGTACGGTCGTCGCGCACCCCTCTTGCGAAACGCCGCTTTCGGCGCTGGCGCTGGCCGAGCTCGGCGAACGGGCGGGAATGCCAGCGGGCGTGTTCAACGTCGTGACCGGCAATGCCGCCAGCATCGTCGGCCGGCTCTGCCAAGATGCGCGGGTGCGGGCGATGAGCTTTACCGGTTCCACAGAGATCGGCCGCCTGATCGCCGCACAATGTGCGCCGACGATGAAGCGGCTGGTGATGGAGCTCGGCGGCCATGCGCCGCTGATCGTGTTCGACGACGCCGACATCGATCGCGCCGCCGATATCGCGGTCGCCGCCAAATTCGCGACCTCCGGCCAGGACTGCCTCGCAGCCAATCGGATTTTCGTGCAGCGATCCATATTCGAGGCCTTCAACGCGGCCTTTGCCAAACGGATTGCCGCCCTGACGGTCGGCAACGGATTGGCGGAGGGCGTCGACATCGGACCGCTGATGCACGAACGAGCCGTAATGAAGGTCGAGGCACAGGTGAAGGATGCGCTCGACAAGGGCGCCAGGCTGCTTGCCGGCGGCAGACGCCACAAGGCCGGTCCGCTTTTCTTCGAGCCGACACTCATCACCAACGTACCGGACGATGCGGTCATCATGCGCGAGGAGACCTTCGGGCCGGTTGCCGCCGTCGCCGTCTTCGACACGGAAGACGAGGTCGTCGCCCGCGCCAATGACACCGAATACGGGCTCGTCGCCTATGTGGTCACCGAAAACGGCGCACGGCAGATGCGCCTCGGGCGCGCGCTCGAATTCGGAATGGTGGCGATCAACCGCGTGAAGATCACCGGCGGGCCTGTTCCTTTCGGCGGCTGGAAACAATCCGGGCTCGGGCGCGAAGGCTCCCGCCACGGCATCGAGGCCTTCACGGAACTCAAATATCTCTGCATCGACACCGCCGGCTGAGCGGTCCCACAACCTTGAAGGAAAAGCCAATGCTCGAAAGAAACAACCAACTCACCGCCTGGGACCGCGATCATTTCTTCCATCCGTCGACCCATATGGGCATGCATGCGCGCGGCGAAACGCCGACGCGGGTGATCGGCAGCGGCGAAGGCGTCTACATCACCGACCGCGACGGCCGCACCAGCCTCGATGCCTTTGCCGGTCTCTACTGCGTCAATGTCGGCTACGGCCGACAGAAAATCGCCGATGCAATCGCCGAACAGGCCCGAAAGCTGGCCTATTACCATGCCTATGTCGGGCACGGCACGGAAGTGTCGATCACGCTCTCCAAGATGATCATCGACCGGGCCCCGGAAGGCATGTCGAGGGTCTATTTTGGTCTTTCCGGCTCCGATGCCAACGAGACCAACATCAAGCTGATCTGGTATTACAACAACGTCCTCGGGCGGCCGGAAAAGAAGAAGATCATCTCGCGCTGGCGCGGCTATCACGGCTCCGGCGTCATGACCGGCAGTCTCACCGGCCTCGAACTCTTCCACAAGGCCTTCGACCTGCCGCGCGTGCCGATCCTGCATACCGAAGCGCCCTATTATTTCCGCCGCCCGGACCGCTCGATGAGCGAGGAACAGTTCTCGCAATATTGTGCCGACAAGCTGGAGGAGATGATCCTTGCGGAAGGCCCGGAGACGATCGCAGCCTTCATCGGCGAGCCCATCCTCGGCACCGGCGGTATCGTACCACCGCCCAGGGGCTATTGGGAAAAGATCCAGGCCGTGCTCCAGAGATACGACATCCTACTCGTCGCCGATGAGGTGGTGACCGGCTTCGGCCGCCTCGGCACGATGTTCGGCTCCGACCATTACGGCATGAAGCCGGACCTCATCACCATCGCCAAAGGCCTGACCTCCGCCTATGCGCCGCTGTCCGGCACGATTGTCTCCGACCGTTTCTGGCAGGTCCTGGTGCAGGGTTCGGACCAGCTCGGCGCGATCGGCCACGGCTGGACCTATTCCTCGCACCCGATCTGCGCGGCGGCCGGCATCGCCAACCTCGAACTGATCGACGAGATGGGATTGGTGCAGAATGCTGCCGAGACCGGAGCCTATTTCCGCTCCGAACTGGCCAAGGCCGTTGCCGGCCACAAGCATGTCGGCGAAGTCCGCGGCGACGGGCTCATGGCCGCCGTGGAATTCGTGGAGGACAAGGACGATTGCAGGTTCTTCGATCCTTCCCAGAAGATCGGCCCACAAATCGCAGCAGCGCTCCTGGAACGTGGCGTCATCGGCCGCGCCATGCCCCAGGGCGACATTCTCGGTTTTGCGCCACCGCTTTGCCTCACCCGCGAGGAAGCGGATATCGTCGTCAAGGCGACGGCCGAGGCGATCGACAGTGTCTTCGCCAACCGCTGACGGGAGAAGACACATGGCCTCTATCCCCGAAACGATGGCCGCCGTCCTCCTGACCGGCCATGGCGGGCTCGACAAGCTCGTCTACAGCCGGGACGTCCCGGTGCCCAGACCTGCCGCCGGCGAGGTCCTCATCCGCGTGGCGGCCTGCGGCATGAACAATACCGATGTCTGGGTGCGCCAGGGCGCCTACGGTACCGAAGAGGATCCCGGCGCCGTTTCTACGTGGCGACGGCAGGGCAATACGCTGACCTTTCCGCGCATCCAAGGCGCCGATACCGTCGGTCACGTGGTTGCCGTCGGAGAGGGTGTCGATCCGACACGGATCGGCGAGCGGGTGATGGTCGATTTCTCCATCTACAACCGCGAGGACGATAGCCTTGCCGACATCGACTACATGGGCCACGGACGCGACGGCGGTTATGCCGAATACATGGCGCTGCCGGCAGAAAACGCCCACGTGATCAACACCACCATGACCGACATCGAGCTTGCGACTTTCTGCTGCGCCTATCTGACCGGCGAGAGAATGCTGGAAAGAGCCAGGCTTTCTGTCGGGGAACGGGTACTCGTCACCGGCGCCTCGGGGGGCGTCGGCTCGGCAATCATTCAGCTTGCGCGGGCGCGCGGCGCGATCCCGATCGCCGTCGCCGGCCCTGGCAAGGAAACCGCC
>NZ_JALBGW010000088.1:0-19931 GCF_023006485.1 Neorhizobium sp. BETTINA12A | reverse complement strand
CGTCGCGCCGCTCTGGGCGACGATGGCGACGCGCGAGCGCTCGCCGACGCCGCGCAGGTCGACCGGCTCGAAAGTCAGCGGAATACCGTCGACGTAATTGGTGTAGCCCATGCAGTTGGGTCCGAGCATGGCCATGCCCGCCTTGCGGCAGATCTCGGCAAGCTCATCCTGCTGCCGGCGGCCTTCCTCGCCGGCTTCAGCGAAACCGGAAGAGTAGACGATGACGCCCGCCACATCCCGTTCGACGCAGGCGAGCACCGATTCCTTGATTGCCACCTGCGGCACGATGAGGATCACCACGTCGACGCCCTGGGGCAGGTCGCGGATGGTCTTCACGCAGGGGCGGCCGTTGATCTCGTCGCGCGAACGGCTGACGAGATGCAGGTCGCCGGCATATTTGAAGAGTTCGAGATTGGCGAGCACGCCGCCGCCGATCGAAGCGGGATCCGGCGACGCGCCCACGATCGCGATCGATCGTGGGCGCAGCAGACGGTCAAGATCGAACGGCTTGGCCGGATCGAGCGTCTTGGGAGCGGTGGTCATCGTATCAGCCATGGGAGCCACTTCTTAGTCGCGACGGTAGGCACCGAGGCCCGGGCGGAAGGATTTCTCGTCCAGGAACTGACTCATGCCGGTATTGCGGCCGTTTTCCGGGTCGCGGAGTTCCGTCTGGTCGGACTTCGCCATCAGGTATTCGCCGGCCTGTTCCCAGGTGAGATCGCGGGTGAAACGGCATGCGGTCTTGGCCTGGCGCAGGACGAAGGGGTTCTTGCCGATCAGTGTCATGGCGAGCTTGCGGGTCTCGGCCTTCAACTCGTCGGGCGAAACGGCCTTGTTGACCAGCTTCATGTCGGCAGCCTGCTGGCCGGTGAAGGTTTCGCCGGTCATGATGTAATACATCGCGTCGCGGAAGCTCATCGTCTCCAGCACCGACTTGGTGACGATGCCGGCGGGGATGATGCCCCAGTTGATTTCAGAAAGGCCGAAGATGGCGTCTTCCGAGGCGATGGCCAGGTCGCAGCCGACCAGGAACTGGAAGGCGCCGCCGAAACACCAGCCGTTGACCATGGAGATGGTCGGCTTCGGGAAATACATCATCCGGCGCCACTGCCATGCGGCGTTCGCCCGGAACAGGCGTTCGCGCTGGATCGGCGGCACCTTGTCGGTGGCGCGGAAATATTCCTTCAGGTCCATGCCGGCCGAGAAGGATTCGCCGGCGCCGGTGACGACCATCACCTTGCAGCGGTCGTCTTCTTCCAGCGCATCCATGATCGCGTTCATTTCCCAGACGATGCCCGGGTTGATGGCGTTGCGCTGCTTCGGACGGTTGAGCGTCACCCAGGCGATGCCCTCGTCGAAATCCACGGTAACATATTCGCCCCACTTGCCATTGTTCTGGCCGGCGGCGGATTCGGTCTGGTTTTCCATAGCAAATTCTCCCTACTGGGGAAATGGATATCAGGGACCCGAATATGCGTCAAGCGGCTTTGAATTTCGGGCCTGGCGAAAAGGAAGCCGTTTGACGTCGTGCTGAACCGATGCTTAACCGCGGCCGAGAAATGGCATTTCGACCGGCAGGATAATGCTTTCGTAAAGGTTCACGTCATCCGGCAGCGTCGCCATCAGCACGACGATCCGGGCCACATCCAGAGGCATCATGGTTGCGGGCCGGACCTTGTCGGTGATGCCGGGAACCAGCGAGCTGACCGTCGAGCCCGGATGCACCATGGAGACCGCAATGCCGTGCTCGCGGCCGTCGACGGCGAGCGAACGGGTAAGGCCCTCGAGCGCGAACTTGCTCGCCGTATAGGCGGCGGTATGGCCGCGCGGAACCTTGGACGACAGGCTGCCCATGTTGATGATCCGGCCGCGCTTCTGTTCCTGCATGATGACGAAGGCGGCGCGGCTGCAATAGAAGACCGAGTGCAGGTTGGCACCGATGACCTCGTGCCAGCGCTCGTTGGTGAGCTTTTCGACCGGCGTATGATCGGCGATGCCGGCATTGTTGATCAGGATGTCGAGCCGGCCGTATTTTTCCTTCACCGTTGCGAACAGCTTTTCGACCTGCGCGTCGTCGGTAACGTCGGTCGGCACGACGAACGCACGGCCGCCTTCAGCCTCGATCTCGGCCGCCAGTTTTTCGAGCTTGTCGGCGCTGCGGGCGGCAAGCACGGTGACGGCGCCCTCAGTGGCAATTGCCTTGGCGATGCCCCAGCCGATGCCCGAGCTGGCGCCGGTGACGATGGCAATACGGTCCTTGATCGAAATCATCTGAAATTTCTCCCCTGATCAATACGCTTAAGCGCACGAAATACCTTCATAAAGCGCTTCGAGCCCGCGCCGGTCGCTGACCCCGAGCTTGCGGTAGGCACGCTGACGGTAGGTGACGATACTCGAAAGCGCGAGCCCGACCTTTTCGGAAATTTCCCGATGTGTGCGGCCGAGCAGCAGGCCGGCGGAAACCTCCGCCTCACGGCCCGAAAGCGCAAATCCTGCCTGCAGCAGCCGCCCCGCGATCTCCTGCTGTGGCGGATGCAGCGGCGCCGTCGGCGGCCTGCCCTGGAGCCGCACATGCTTGACGACCATGGCCATCAGCAGCGGCGCGGAGGCTTCCAGCCGTTCGACCGCGGCGAGCGGGAACGGACCGCTTTCGCGGGTGCGATAGAGGCTGGCGAAGATCCGCGGCTCCTCCGAATGATAGATGGTCAGCCGTTCGAGCACATGGGCGCGCTCGTAACAGTCGCGGCGGTATTCGGGATCGCGGATCCCGTTCCAGGCCTGGCGCACCACCTGCACCTTGGCAAGGCCGGGGCCTCCGTTCAGCATCTGGCGGGTCACCCGGTCGCGTAGCCAGTAACGGCGGGCGTAATCGAGCGAAGCGCGCTCGGCAAAACCCGGGATGGTCGAGTGATAACCGCAGGCAAAGAGATAGGTGAGCGATCCATCCTCCTCGGCCTGGAAGGCGGAACAGAAATCGGTGCCGGCGATGCCGCGCAGCGTTTCCAGGAATTTTTCGGGGAAGCCGGGCTCGCCGACCTCATCCATGAGGGCAGCCATGACGGTCACGTTGTCTCCATCAAGCGCAGGCATTGACGCCTCCAGGGTTGAGAATAAATCCGTCGTGGGCATGTCCACCTGCAAGGTGGACATGGGAGGGTCGGCAAAGGCCTACCATCACGGCCAATGCAACAAGCCTGGATATGGAGGAACCACCATGGTTGACGCACCAAAGCTTCGCAAACTCTATCACTTTTCCTACCCCTGCCGCGATGGCGAGGAGACCCGCAAGTTCTACGAGGACCTGCTTGGCCTGCCGCTGGTCAACTGCATGACCGCCGACAAGGTGCCGTCGACGGGCGAAGAAAAGCCCTACGCGCATTTCTTCTTCGAAATGGGCGACGGCTCCTACATGGCCTTCTTCGACCTCGGCGAAAACACCATGCCGCTTCCCTCGCCGAACACGCCGGACTGGGTCCAGCACTTCGCCATGGAAGTCGATTCCGTCGAGGAGGTCCTGAAATTCAAGAAGCGGTTGCAGGATGCCGGCGTGAAGACCACCGACGTCATCGACCATGAGTTCATCAACTCGATCTACTTCTTCGACCCAAACGGCCTGCGCCTGGAAATCACCGCCCGCACGGAAGAGCCTGGCTATCTGGAACAGGCCGCTTCCGAAGCCCATGACGCGATGAAGGCATGGGTGAAGAAGAAGGCCGGGATGATCGCGGCGAAGTCGGCTGCGGCTTGAGGCCTTCACCCGTTTGATGACGGGACCGCTGATGGGACGCGAAGTCGCGCGGCTGGCCGATCTCCCCCCTTGAGGGGGAGATGCCCGGCAGGGCAGAGGGGGGTGTCGCCTAGGCACTTCAGCAACGTTTTCGCCTGCGGCACTGTCGCTACCCCCCTCTGTCACCTTCGGTGACATCTCCCCCTCACGGGGGGAGATCAGAGGGAGCATGCGGTACCACTTGCCATCCCTATCTGCGAATGCCTCATTCCTTGAAGCGGAAGAAACACCCACACCACCGTTCCAGCCTGGGCGGTGGTGCTTCTCATTAAAGCGCACGGTCAAACCTCCCGATGATGATCCGGAGCCCGCTCCCGACAAGCTCCGGCTTGTCTTTCAAGACAACAACCCCTGCCGCCTGCTCCAGTCGATCACCCGGTCAATGCAGGCTTTTAAGAGCTCCGGCTGGCCGAGGTAATAGTGGGTCGCGTGCGGGATCGTCATATATTCCTTGTTCTCGGTGGCGAGCGCCGCCCGGATGGTCGGATTGTGGGTCGCCGGGACAGCCTCGTCGGCATTGTTCTCGATCTGCAGCACCGGCGAGCGCTTGATCAGCGCCGCGTTCATCGGCCCCTTGGCATTCGACAGGTCGTAGCTCCACTGGGAAAGCCACGAACGCAGCGTCGTGAAGCGGGCAAGACCGACCGGGCCGACATTGACTGTGCGCGGATCGCCCATATAGCTCTTGCCGATCGGCCGGTCGTTCGGGTCGATCGTGCCGTCGAACCAGCGCACGTCGCACATGGTGCGGTGGACGATGAAGGCGCGTTCCTGTTCGAACGAGCCGCGGCGCTTCAATTCCGCCAGCATGTCGAGCGCCCAGTGGGTGATCTTGCGGTTGCGGGCGATCTGGGCGGCCCGGAACCGCTGGATGAATTCCGCCGAATAGGGCGGCTGGTGCGGGCAGTCCGGCGAATAGATGTCGAATTCCGGGTCGCGCAGATCCGGGTCGAGTTCATCGAGAACCGACGGGTCGAGCCATTCGGTCAACGTTTCCGCACGCGACAGGTGGGCGGCGAGGAAGATCACGCCGTCGGCGGGCTTCAGGCCCGCTTCGACGAGGTTGACCTCGTCGCCGGCCGGCGTGTGGGTGATCGACGGGTTCTCGGCCTGTGCCTGGTAGAATAGCGATAGCGAACCGCCGCCCGACCAGCCGACCAGCACCACCTTCTCGTAACCAAGCTCACCGCGGGCATAATCGAGCCACTTGCCGAGGTCGATCGCCACCTTTTCCATGATCAGAGCGGTATCGTTCTTCGGATAACGGCTTGCGGCGCAGAGCACGTGCAGGCCGGCGTCCGCCAGCGCCGTCGGCATCGGCAGCAGCTGCAGCGTCGAGGTTGGATGCATGAAGACATAGACCGTCTTCGACGGCGCACCGGCGCCGCGCAGAAGCTGGCCTTCGAGGTTGACCCTGCCGGAATTGCCGGCAAAGCCGTAGGTCTCGGTATATTTTGCGGTCTCCGGAAAGGAGACGATCAGCGGGATCCGCTGCCATTCCGCCTTGGTGGTCATGGTGTCCTACCCATTATGCTTCGCCCGCTCGATCGGTGGAACCGGCGAACGGGTTTTCGAGATTGAGCTGCGAATGTGCCCCTAGGCAACCGCCTCCGGCGACCTGGTTCCCGCCACGACCGGCACCGAGGTGGCGTCGTAGGTGAACAGCCATTCGTAGCGCTGCTTGACCTTGTCTTCCTGCCATTCGGCATTGACGTAGTCCTCGGCGAGCTTCGGATCCTTCAGCGCGGCATTGTGGAAACGGCTGAGATTACCTTCGGCGCCGCGGACGATCTTGCCGGTGCGCTCGACGCGGGCCGCCTCGTAACCGGCGAAGGCCGCTTCGTAATTGCCATTATTCTCGGCAAGCGCGCGGGCGAGCACGAAACCGTCCTCGATCGCCATCACCGCGCCTTGCGCGAGGAAGGGCAATGTTGGATGGCACGCGTCTCCGAGCAGCGTCACGCGGCCGCGGGTCCAGTCGTCCATCGGCGGGCGCAGCATCAGGGCCCATTTATAGGGCACGTCGATTGCCTTGATCATCGTGTGGATGTCTTCGTGCCAGCCTTCATAGTCGGCAAGGCACTCTTCCACGGTGCCGGCGACCGACCAGGATTCAACCTGCCAGTCGGCGCGCTCGACGACCGAGACGTAATTCATCAGCTTGCCGCCGCGCAGCAGGTACTGGATGACGTGGCCGCCGGGGCCGATCCAGTTGGTGCCGACCGGGCGCAGCATGCGTTCCGGCAGGCGCTCGACCGGAATGACGCCGCGCCAGGCGACGATGCCGGTGAATTTCGGGTCGTCGCGGCCAAACAGCGTCTCGCGGATCTTCGAATGCACGCCGTCGGCGCCGACCACGATGTCGGAGGTGGCGGTGGTGCCGTCGGCGAAGGTGATCGTCGCGCCCTTGTCGTCCTGGGTGATCCCGACGCATTTCTTGGAGAGCTTGATCGCATCCGGCTTGATCCGGCGCACGCCGGCTGCCAGCGTCTGGTGCAGGTCGTTGCGATGGATGGTGATGTAAGGGAAGCCGTAACGTTCGATCGAAAGCGGGCCGAGGTCGAACAGTTTCCAGGTCTGCCCGGTGTTCCAGAGGCGAATCTCCTTGCCCTCCGCCTGCGCGGCGATCGACATGATGTCGTCCTCGAGCCCGAGCGAAAACAGGATTCGCGTACCATTGGCGCTGATCTGAACGCCGGCGCCGACTTCTTTCAGCTCGACCGCCTGTTCGTACACATCCACGTCAAATCCTTGGCGGAGCAACGACAATGCCGCTGTCAGACCACCAATTCCGCCTCCCACAACAGAAATCTTCATTTTGTATCCTTTGAAATGCTGGCGACCAATCTCTCCGGTGCGCCCGCGCCTGTCAACTATTTTTGATAAAGTATAATTGACTTTGTTAAAAACCAATTTCATATCTGCGACGCTGAAGCATGCGGGCAGGTCCTTGGAGGAAGATGCTCACATCTCAGAGTTTCAATACCCGGTTCAAAAACAGGAAAGAATGTCACCAATTACACCTGCGATATCTGGTTTCCTGATATTATTGCGATAAGATCGAAAACGCCGGATAGCTGTGGTATCTGGTGGACAGAGGACAGCGGAATTCGATTGACTGACAAGAGGATTACTCTTGTATATAGTCAAATCTAGTTGCCTATAGACGAATTCAAGGTGGCGAGGTCGAGGCGCGGTCCGAGGAGCATGCATAATGACGGTTTGGCTGACGCCCAAGGGTGGCCAGATCGCTTCAACAGTCAGGTTTTCAGGGAGGAAACCATGGTAATCAAAAGTCCGCAGGATTTCGGCGCGGGCATCTTGTTCATCCTTTTCGGCGCGATCGGCCTCTTTGTCGGCTCGGACCTCACCTTCGGTTCCGCCCGCAACATGGGTCCTGGTTATTTCCCGATGATCATCTGCGGCCTGATCGCCCTGATCGGCGTGATCGTCACGGTAAAGTCGCTGGCGATCGAGGGGCCTGCCATCGAACGCATCCAGTTCCGTCCGATCATCTTCATCCTGCTGGCGATTGCCGCCTTCGGCCTGCTGATCGCCCAGATCGGCGCGGTAATTTCCTCGATCCTGCTGATCATGTTCGCTGCCTATGCGCGGCGCGGCGTCAATCTCGTCGAGACCGTGATCTTCGCGGTCACGACCGCGGCACTGGTCGTCATCATCTTCGTCTATGGCCTCGGGCAGCCGATGCCCGTCTGGTGGGGCAGGTAAGCAATGGAAGTTTTTGAACACCTCGCAACCGGCTTCATGGCGGCGGGCTCGCTGGAAAATCTGATGTTCTGTCTGATCGGCACCGTTCTCGGCACGCTGATCGGCGTTCTCCCTGGCATCGGACCCATCCCCGCGCTCGCCATCCTCCTGCCGATCACCTTCGGCCTCGATCCGCTGTCGTCGCTGATCATGCTCGCCGGCATCTACTACGGTGCGCAATACGGCGGCTCGACCACCTCGATCCTGGTCAACATGCCCGGCGAGGCGTCTTCGGTGGTGACTTGTATCGAAGGCCACCAGATGGCCCGCAAGGGTCGCGCCGGCGCAGCACTGGCGATTGCCGCTCTTGGCTCGTTCTTCGCCGGTACCATCGGTACGGTCTTCATCGCCGCCTTCGGCCCGCCGCTCGCTTCGATCGCCCAGCAGTTCAACTCGCCGGATTATTTCGCGCTGATGCTGCTCGGCCTCGTCATGGCGATCGTGCTCGCCCACGGCTCCGTCCTCAAGGCGGTCGCCATGGTCCTGATGGGACTGCTGCTCGGCCTCGTCGGCACCGATATCAACACGGGTCTCACCCGCTACACGTTCGGCCTGTCGGGTCTCTGGGAGGGTATCGACTTCCTGCCGCTGGTTCTCGGTCTCTTCGGCATCGTGGAAATCATCCGCAATCTCGAAAACCCACCGCCGCCCCGCGAAACGATCAGCACCCGCATGCGCGATCTGTGGCCCAACAAGCAGGAATTCCGGGACTCCATTCCGGCGGCCCTGCGCGGCACCGGCCTCGGCTCGATCCTCGGCATCCTGCCGGGTGGTGGCGCGGTTCTCGCCTCCTTTGCCAGCTATACGCTGGAAAAGAAGATCTCCAAGAACCCCCGCAAGTTCGGTCACGGCGCCGTGGAAGGCGTCGCAGGTCCGGAATCGGCCAACAATGCCGCCGCCCAGACGTCATTCATCCCGCTCCTGACGCTCGGCATTCCGTCGAACCCGATCATGGCAATCATGATGGGTGCGATGATCATCCAGGGCATCCAGCCGGGCGCTGCCGTCATGACGACCCGTCCCGACCTCTTCTGGGGCATGGTCGCCTCGATGTGGATCGGCAACCTCATGCTCGTCGTCATCAACCTGCCGATGATCGGCATTTGGGTGAAGCTGCTGTCGGTTCCTTACCGGCTGCTCTACCCGGCGATCCTGCTGTTTTGCGCCATCGGCGTGTACTCGACCAGCACCGAACCGTTCATGATGGTTCTGATGATCGTCTTTACGGTGTTCGGTTACGTCCTTCACAAGCTCGGCTGCGAGCCGGCACCGATGGTGCTCGGTTTCATTCTCGGGCCGCTGATGGAGGAGAACCTCAGGCGTTCTCTGGTTATTTCGCGCGGCAACCCGTCGATCTTCATCGATCGACCGATTTCCGCGACGCTTCTGGTCGCGACGGTTCTGATGATCGGCCTGATCGTCTTGCCGCAGTTCCGAAAGACACGCGAGGAGGCGTTTCAGGAGGAATAACACACATTCCGCAGCAGTTTTGGAGGAGGAGCCAATGACTGAACGACATCTGAAACTGACAAGACGCACACTGCTTGCGGCGGCCACGATGGCCGCCGTTCTGCCGGGTGTCTCGTTCGCACAATCCACCTATCCCAGCGCCACGATCACGTTCGTATGCGCCTTTCCGGCCGGCAGCGGCGCCGACGTTCTGGTCCGCTTCTTTTCCGAGAAGGTGGCGGCGGTCTCCAAGCAAACGGTGATCGTCGAGAACAAGCCGGGCGCCAATGGCAATATCGCTGCCGAATATGTCAGCCGCGCCAAACCCGACGGCTACACGGTCTACGTCCATTCCGGCACGTCGACGGCGGCCAACATGTCGCTGTTCAAGAAACCGTCGATCGACGTCACCCAGGCGTTGCGCGGCGTCCAGTTCATCAACAAGCAGCCCTTCATGATCGCGGTCGCGGCCGACAGCCCGATCAAGGATATGAAGCAGCTTACCGAGCATCTGAAGGCCAAGGGCGGCGATGCCACCTACGGCTCGACGGCAACCTCGGGCAAGGTCCTCGCCGAAGTCTACCTGCAACTCGCAGGGGTCTCGGCAACCGAAGTCGCCTACAAGACCGGCCCGGATTCCCTGAACGACATCACCAGCGGCCAGCTCGATTTCGCAGCGCTCGACCCGGTCTTCGCGCTCAGCCAGCAGCGCGAGGGGCGCTTGAGGCTGCTTGCGGTTGGTTCGCCGCAGCGCATGAAGTCGACGCCCGAGATTCCGGCCATCAAGGAATACGGCCTCAATGTCGACCAGCTTGGATGGTGGGGTGTATTCGTGCCGGCCAAGACCCCGGACGATATCGTCATGAAGCTGAATTCGCTGTTCCAGGAAGTGCTCGACAAGCCGGAAACGGAAGCCTTCCTGAACAAGTTCGGCGGAGACGTCTACAAAGGTACGCCGAAGGAGGTCGACGAGCTTCTTGTGAAGACCGTCGAGGAGTGGCGTGGCTATGTGGCGCTCGCGAAGATTCCGCAAAACTGAGGCTTGTCCAACAGGCTTCACGGGAACCTTTTATGGGAATGACTGGGGCGTTCAAGGGAGGAACTTGTGCCGATGACCACTGAAATCTCACGCAGAAACCTGATGATGGCGACCACCGCCGTCGCGGCGCTCGCACCCTTTGGTGCGTTCGCGCAGGGTGCCTATCCGAGCGGCCAGATCACATTCGTCTGCGCCTTCCCGGCCGGCTCCGGCGCGGACGTTCTGGTCCGTTTCTTTGCCGAGAAGTTCGCCAAGGTCTCCGGTCAGATGGTGATCGTGGAAAA
This sequence comes from Neorhizobium sp. BETTINA12A, assembly GCF_023006485.1. Classification (NCBI taxonomy): domain Bacteria; kingdom Pseudomonadati; phylum Pseudomonadota; class Alphaproteobacteria; order Hyphomicrobiales; family Rhizobiaceae; genus Neorhizobium; species Neorhizobium sp. BETTINA12A. The sequence goes on along the minus strand of NZ_JALBGW010000088.1, from coordinate 9,604 downwards.
CAAGCCGGGAGCCGCCGGCAACATCGCCGCCATGTACACCGCCCGCGCCAAGCCGGACGGATATACGATCTACGTCCATTCCGGCACCTCGACGGCGGCCAACATGTCGCTGTTCAAGGCGCCGCCGGTCGATGTCGTCAAGGAACTGCAGACGACGTCCTTCATCAACAAGCAGGCCTTCATGTTCGTCGTGGCTTACGACAGCCCGATCAAGGACATGAAGGCGCTGACGGAATCCCTGAAAAAGAAGGGCAACAACGCCAGCTACGCGACGGCTGCGACCTCCGGCAAGGTGCTTGGCGAAATCTACAAGCAGAAAGCCGGCGTCGATCCGGTCGAGATCAGTTTCAAGGACGCCAAGGACTCACTCAACGACATGCTGAGCGGCTCCATCGACTACGGCGTCCACGATCCCGTCTTCGCCCTGTCGCAGGCCAACGAAAAGCGTATCCGGATCCTGGCGACCGGTTCGCCGATCCGGCTGAAGTCGCTGCCCGACATTCCGACCGCCAAGGAACAGGGCTACGATATCGACCAGCTCGGCTGGTGGGGTTCTTTCGTTCCGAAAGCCACGCCGAAACCGGTGGTCGACAAGATCAACGCGCTGTTCAACGAAATCCTGGCCCAGCCCGATACCGTTGCCTTCCTCGCGAAATTCGGCGGCGACGTCTATGTCGGGACCCCGGAAGAGGGCCAGGCACTGCTCGCCAAGACGGTCGAGGAGTGGAAGGCTTATGTCGCCCTTGCCAAGATTCCGCAGAATTAATCAACCGATTTGAAAGACCCTGTCGCCATAGTGCGGCAGGCCCTTTCGCAGGGACCCTTACGAACCGCCATAGGAGATGAAAAGTGACAAAATGGCTTAAGAAGATCGCGCAAGCCACCGCCGCCATGGCGATGCTGGCGGTCGCACAGATTGCAAACGTTACGCCCGCTCAGGCCGCTTATCCGGACCAGACGGTCACCTTCGTCTGCGCCTTCCCGGCAGGTTCCGGCGCCGACGTTCTCGTCCGCTATTTTGCGGACAAGGTGTCCAAGATCGCGGGCGCCACGATCATCGTCGAAAACAAGCCGGGCGCACTCAGCAACATCGCTGCTGAATACACCTCGCGCTCCAAGCCGGATGGCTACACGATCTTCGTTCACTCCGGCAACTCGATCGCCGGCAACATGTGGATCATGAAAAAGCCGCCGATCGACGTCGGTAAGGACCTGATGACGATCGCGACGATCAACAAGCAGGCCTTCATGATCGCCGTCGCCAAGGACGCGCCCTACAAGGACATGAAGGAACTGACGGCCGCCATGAAGGCAAAGGGCGACGGCGGCTCCTATGCCGTCAACGCCACGTCCGGCAAGGTCATGGCCGAAGTCTACAAGCAGAAGGCCGGCCTCGAGACCGTTTCGGTCCAGTACAAGACCGCTGCCGATTCGCTTAACGACATCACCAGCGGCGCAATGGACTTCGGTTCCTACGACCCGGTCTTTGCCCTCTCGCAGCAGCGCGAAGGCCGTTTTCGTCTTCTCGGCGTCGGCTCGCCGGAACGCATGAAGGGCGCTCCCAGCATCCCGACCCTGAAGGAACAGGGCTTTGACGTCGACCAGCTCGGCTGGTGGGGTGCCATGGTTGCCAAGGGCACGCCGGAAGACATCGTCACCAAGATCAACGGCTGGTTCAACACCGTTCTGCAGCAGCCGGAAACTCAGAAGTTCCTGGCCGACCAGGGCGGCGATCCCTACATCTCCACCCCGGCCGAAGCCCAGGCTCTGATGATCAAGACGATCGCGGAGTGGAAGGACTACGTGGCGATCGCCCAGATCCCGCAGCAGTAAGACTTGCTGAAGCAGATAAAAAAGCCGGCGGAAACGCCGGCTTTTTTCGTTTTTCGTTGCGGAGAATGAGAGGAAGATCTGCCAGTTCCCGGCAAGCGGGCATTTCGGATGTCAATCGCGATAGCTCGGATCGATCCTGTCCAGCTTTCGCAGCATCGCCGGCCATTCCTTGAGCCCTGGCTTTGCCGGCGACATCTCGTACATGTGGGCGGTCAGTTCGGCGATCTTTTCTTCGGGAATGGTAAGGCCCTGCGGCTGGGCGGCCATGGCGGCAAGCTGGGCGCGAGCGGCCTTTTCCAGCCAGAAGGTCCAGACGAACGCCTCGCCGACGCTTTCGCCCGAGGTCAGCGTGCCGTGGTTCTTGAGGATCATGTTCTTGTGGACCCCAAGATCGTGGATCAGCCGCTCCTGCTCTTCCATGTTGAGGGCCAGGCCCTCGTAGCCGTGGTAGCCGATGCGGTTGTAGAAGAACATCGAATGCTGGGAGAGCGGCAGCAGGCCGCAATCGAGCATGGAAAGCGCCATGCCTGCCTCAGTATGCAGATGCATGACGCAGTTGAGCTCGTGGCGGGCCTTGTGCACGGCGTGGTGGATGACGAAACCGGCGCCGTTCACCGGATAGTCCGACTTGCCGATGATCTTCGCCTCGTGGTCGATCTTGACGAGGTTGCTCGCCTTGATCTCGTCGAAGGCCATCCCGAACGGATTGATCAGGAAGTGGTTTTCCGTGCCCGGCACACGGGCCGAGATATGCGTGTAGATGAGGTCGTCCCAGCCGTAGAGTGCCGCGAGACGATAGGCGGCGGCGAGATCAACGCGCACTGCCCATTCCTCGTCGGTGACCGAGGCCCGGTCGAATTCGGTAATGACTTCGCCGGATTGGTCCTGTCCTGCCAGTCCGATGACGTGACGTTGAAATGCCATGTGACGTCCTCCCCAGAGTTCAAAAGCTAGAGTTCAAAAGCCCAGATTGCAATCGGGACCACCGGCGTCGGCAACGGCGTTCCCTTGAAAAACGCTTGGACATTCTCGACCAGCAAAAGGGCCATGGCGAGGCGAGTTTCCGCAGTCGCGCTGCCCTGATGCGGCGTCATGATGACATTCGGCATCCACAGAAGCTTTTCCGAAACCCTCGGCTCGTTGGCGAACACGTCCAGGGCCGCAAAGCCGAGCTTGCCGGTTCTGAGCGCCTCCACCAGCGCCGCCTCGTCGACGATCGAACCGCGCGAGACGTTGACCAGCGTACCCTCGGGTCCGAGCGCCTCCAGTACCTCCCGGTTGACGATTTTCCTGGTGTCCTCGCCGCCGCGGCTGGCGACGACGAGAAAATCGCTCTGCTTCGCCATCGCGACGAGATTCGGCATAAAGGTATAAGGGACAGGTTTCTGCCGCGGACCATGATACGAAACCCGCATGCGGAAAGCGGTGGCCCGTTCTGCAATCGCCGCGCCGATATGGCCGAGCCCGACGATGCCGATCGCCTTGTTCTTGAGTGACCGGCCGAGCGGGACCTTTGCCGCGATCGTCGTCCACCGGCCGTCGCGGATATATTGGGTCTGGGGCACGATATCGCGGGCCGAGGCCAGCATCAGCGCCATGGCGAGGTCGGCGACATCCTCGGTCAGCAGGCCCGGAGTATTGGAAATGCCGATGCCGCGTGCCTTGACGGTCGGCATGTGGATCGAGTCGATGCCGATGCCGTAACAGGCGACGAGCTTCAGGTCCGGGAATTTTGCGAGTACATCCGCATTGGCGCCGACGCCGGGATCGGTGACCAGCACCTGCACGCCCGGCATCTCGCCGCCCGCGGCGACGTCCGCGACCGACATTTGCTGCCCGCCGATGCCTTCGAGCGTCGAGACCACCGAAGCCGGCAGGACCGCCGTCAGCACAACGATACGGATGGTTTTCTGGTCTGATGTCACGGAAACGATGCCCTCCCCGGATCGAAATCTTGGAGCCGACTTTATACGGCTCCCTGCCATGACGATAGGCCTTTTCGTCCATGTAGAACGGAATTCGTCATCGACGGATTATCCGTGAATGAACGTCCAGGGGCTTACTTCGCTTTCGAGCGACAGCGGCACTTCGATCAGCCACGGCCCGCCACGCGTGATCGCGGTCTCGATTGCCGTGCGCAGAGCCTCCGGCGCACTCACGCGGGCGAAATCCACATGGAAAGCGGCGGCGAGCTTGTCGAAATCCGGATTCTTCAGCTCCGAGCCGATCAGCCGCCCGCCAAAAGCTTCGCTCTGGTCGCGCTTCACGTTGCCGAAGGCGGAATTGTTGAAAACGACGGTGATGACGTCGATGCCGTATTGTGCGGCGGTCGCCAGCTCCTGGGCGGCGAACATGAAGCCGCCATCGCCCGCGATCGAGACGACCGGCACATCCGGCCGGGCGACCTTGGCGCCAAGCGCCGTCGGAAATCCGAAGCCGAGTGTGCCCTGGAAGCCGGTCGAGATGAAGGTGCGCGGTTCGTAGACCGGATAGCAGTACCAGGAGGCGAAACCGGACTGGCAGACCTCTTCGACAAGGATGCCGTCGTCCGGAAGGGCTGCCCGGATCGTTTGCAGATAGTCGTAATGCGGCGAGATTTTCTGGATGGCCTGCGCCGTTTCCACGCGCGCCTTTCTGATCGCTTCCTGCCAGTCGTCGGAAGGCGTCCGCGGCTTGATCTCGCCGAGCAGCGCTGCGAGCGAAGTCTTCGCCCGACCAAGCACGCCGAGGGCCTCCGGCGTGCGGATCAGTTCCTCCGCGTCGATTTCCAGCCGCACCACCGGCACTTCGGCTCTCGGCTTCCAACGCCAACTCGGCACCTCGAGCCGGGTGCCGATGCCGATGACGCAATCGACCACCGGCCAGAGCTTTCGCGCTTCGGCAATGGTGAGGCCGAGTTCGTGGCGGTTAGAGACCACGCCGCGCCCGGAGCGAAAGCCGACCACCGGCGCATGCAGCATTTCCGCAAGCCGCAGCACCTCCTCACGGGCCTCGAATGCGCCGGGGCCGACGAAGATCATCGGCCGCTCCGCCCTGCCGATCACAGCAGCCGCCTCGCCGACTGCGACATCCGCCACTGGATCCGGATGGTTTTCGAGCGGCCGGGCGATCTCGAATTCGCCCTCCGCCACGAACTGTTCCCAGGGCATTTCGACCGTCGCCGGGCCGGGTTTCAGCGAGCGCATCTCGCGAAACGCATGGGCGATGGCGGCAGAAACATCCCCCGCCTTGTCGGCGCGTTCGGCGGACTTGGCGATGCCGGCGAGAACGGCGCGCTGGTCGCGCATCTCGTGCAGATGTCCGCGACCCTTGCCGAGAAACGCGGTCGGAACCTGCCCGGTCAGGCACAGAACCGGCTCGTTGCAGCCCCAGGCGGTCAGCAGCGCCGCACCAGTGTTGAGCACCCCCGGCCCCGGTACGACGGAATAGACGCCGGGATTGCCCGAGGCGCGTGCGTAACCGAAGGCCATGTAGGCGCAAGTCTGCTCGTGCCGCGGCGTGATCACCCGCATGCCGTCACGCTGGAAGGCGTCGAACAGGCCGTAGAGCTGGGCGCCCGGTATGCCGAAGACGGTGTCCACATGGTGAGCGCGCAGCGATGCGACGATGGAATCGCCTCCGGTGATGGTCATGTTGGAATGTCCTTGTTAGACGAAGCGGAGGCCTATGAAAAAGTGTGGCGGTGCTGCGATCTTAACCCTCCCCCTTGTGGGGAGGGTGGCCGGCAGGCGGGAGGGGTTTTCATGCCGGGTGAAAAGTCCCCTCCCCAACCCCTCCCCACAAGGGGGAGGGGCTCCACGCACCTTCCCGTCCCTACAAACTCTTCCTTACCGTCGGGTCCAGGTTGAACAACTTCGCCGCATTCAGCCCCAGGATATTCCGTTTCGCCTGTTCGCTCAGGAACGGCAGGTCGTAGATCTCCTGCGGCAGGTCGAAATCGAAATGCGGCCAGTCCGATGCAAACAACAGCTGGCTCTCGGCGTTGATCATCTCCAGCGTCAATTGCAGCGCCTTCATGTTCACCGTTTCCATCGGCTGGGTCGTATACCAGCAGTTTTCCCGCATGTAATCGCTCGGCAGCTTTTTCAGCTGCGGCGCCTCGGAAGGGCGCATCAGGTATTGGTCGTCGAGCCGCTGCATCAGGAAGGGGATCCAGGCGAGCCCGCTTTCCACCCAGATGCTCTTCAGCTTCGGAAACCGCTCCGGAATACCGTTTAAAATCCAGTTGGTCATGTGGACCATGTTGCACCAGACGAAGCCGAGCGCGTGCATGCCGAGGAAGCGGTTGATCGTCGCAAGCGACTGGTCCTGCCAGTGATAGGCGGCATGGAAGGCGATCGGCAGGTTGCGTTCCTCGAGCATCGCATAGATGCGCATGTAGTCGTTGTGGTGCACCGCCTTGTGGCGAACGGACGGAACGCAGAAGCCGATTACGCCTGGCTGGCCGGAAAATTCCTCGATGGTGCGTTCCGCTTCCTTCGGCACGTTGAACGGCAGGTAGGCGAGCGTCTTCAGCCGGTCGTCCTTGGAGAGCACCTTGTCGATCAGCCAGCGGTTATAGGCGCGGCCGAGATAGACTTCCATTTCCGGCTGCGGATGCAGCCCAAGCGTCAGCATCGGCGTCGGGAACAGCACCATGTAGTCGACGCCGAGTGCACTCATCGCCCGGCGCGACAGCGTCACGTCGCGATGCACCCCGTCATCGACCTTTTCGCGGATACCCGCCTGGTGCGGGATGCGGCCGCCGACATCCTGGTATTTGAGGCCCATGTCGCCGTTGAGGCCGTAGGAGGCGGTGCCCATCTTCTCGTCGTGGAAGAGCATCGCCTGATGCCGGATGACCGGGTCCTCGATATATTGCACCAGTTCATGCCAGGAAATCGTCTCGGTGTGGTGGGCGTCCACGTCGCAGATCAGCCAGTCCTCGAAGCCGCGCTTTTTGGCGGCCCGGTTGGCATGGGCTAGAATGTCGCGCGTATCGGTGAAGACGTCGATCTGCTGCACCGGCAATTCGCGGGCGCGATCCTTGTTGGAAATATCCATGTTCGCTCTCCTCAGGCGAAAGAGTGGATTTATGCCTCAAAGTTCATCCGGCCGGCGCCGGTACCAGAGCGCCAGTTCCATTGGCCCGAGATGCAGGGCGCGCAGGATTTCGGAGACGGCGGAGAGCGCCTCGGTGGCGGTCACCGTTTCGTCGCGGGTGCCGGTCAGCGGCCGGAACGTGCGTTCCTCGCCGTCGCTCTTGGCGACGTAAAGCCGGATCGCCGCCGTCATCATCCGGGCCACCGCCTCGTCGGAGACGCGCGATGCTTCGCCGTTCTCCAGCAGTTCGGCTGTCGCCTTCTCGATTTCGGCGGTGGCGTCCTCGATCCAGCCGTATGGGTCGTTGCGAAAAGTGGGTTCAGAGGACGACATAGACCTGCCCCTCCCGGATCGCCAGTTCGGCACGGTGCAGGCGGTATTTAGCCGGCCCGGCATTGCGGCCGGTTTCCAGGTTGAATTCCCAGCCGTGCCACGGACAGGCGACGTGCATGTTCTCTTCATCGTATTGAAGCGTCCGCACCTCCTGCCTTTCATCGACGGGCTCGATGACTTGAGGATAGATGCGGCCCTGACAGATCGGCCCCTGCCGATGCGGGCACATGTTGTGCCAGGCATGCAGCGCACCCTTCACCCGAAAAATGCCGATCTCCCGCTCCCCGCAGGCGACGACCTTGCGGCCGCCATCGGCAATCTCATCCTCCGAACAAACCAGATATTCCGCCAAGGTCTCCTCCTTATCCTTCGCGCGATTTCAATATTCTTGAAATCATTCAGTTATATTGTATAAAGATGGATGAAGACGTCAAGCGGAGAGGTCATGGACGCGTCGGTAAACCAGAAAGCGGCAGGCAAGGACCTGGAGATCAAGGGCGCCGGCATCCAGTCGCTTGAAAAGGGCCTGAAGGTGCTGACGGCGATCCAGCATGCCGGCCGGGCCATGCGGCTGAACGACATCGCCACTGCTGCCGGCATGACGCCGAGCATGGCGCATGGTTATCTGGTCAGCCTGGTGCGCACCGGCTTCGTCGCACAGGACCGGCTGTCCGGCCTTTACGATCTCGGCGATGCGGCGCTACAGCTCGGGCTTGCCTCGCTTTCCCGCACCGATTTCCTCAGCCTTGCCCGCGCGGCGATCTCGCAGCTTGCCGCCGAACTCGGCGAGACGGTGACCCTGGCGGTCTGGAACGGCGATGCACCTGTCGTGGTCGACAAGATCGAGGGCCGCTCCGATAGCGTCTACGAGATCAAGGTCGGTTCGCTGGTCCGCCTGTGGCCGACGGCGACCGGTCGGGTCTTCATGGCCAACCTGCCGCACGCCGAATGGGAACACCACTTGCGCGCCATGATGCATCAGGGCGGCGAAACGGAGGCCTCGATCGCCCGTTTCATAACCGATTTCGCAACGGTGCGCAGTCAAGGTTATGCCGCGACGCTGCCGTCCACGGTTCCGGACTTTTCGGCCGTCGCCGCCCCCGTCTTCGATCATCGCGCGCATCTGAAAGCGGTTGTCACCGTGCTCGGTCGACAGGATGGCTTCGATATCGCGCCCTCCGCCCTGCCGCTGACCGCCACGTTGCGTGCCGCCAGGTCCCTGTCGCTGCGGCTCGGCGCTTCAGTAAGTTGAGGGTTTTGTGCAACGCGACTTGTGCCGTTGCACTTTCTCCGCTACCCCGCTCATATAACCGTTTAAAGAAGGTCACCGCATCGTGATGGCTGAAGACGTCAGGCCCGAAGAAGCAAGCACCGGCGATTGGGTGATGCAGCAGCCCCGGGCGATCTACTTCCTGAACCAGGCAAATCATGCCGTGCGCAGCCGGCTGGAAGTGGCGCTGTCGGCGCTGCAGATGACCGGCATTCAATATACGGTGCTAAGCGTTATCGGCAGCCGCGAAGGGCTGTCCTCAGCGGAACTTTCGCGTCGCTTCTTCGTGACGCCGCAGACGATGAACGAGCTGATCGGCGGCCTGCAGCGCCGCAATCTCATCACCCGCAAGGAAGACCCGGCCAACCGCCGCATCCTGCGCATGAGCCTGACGACCGAGGGCAAGCGGATGATCAAGGCGTGCGACGCGGCAGCCGATGCCGTCGAGCGGGACGTCTTTTCCTTCCTGCCCCAGGAAAGCTACCAGCAGCTCCGCGAGCTTTGTCGGCTGGTCGCTCGCAATCTTCGCGAGCGCGACGACATCCCCAAGGGTGACTGACAAAATGCGCGGCCGGCGATAGATTTTTCGCAGGCCGTGTCGAACGGGCTTATTCTCGAACGACATTGGTGTAGCAGGCCGATGACGGGCTGCGGCACACACGGAGAAAAGCCATGAAATACATGCTGATGATCTATCGCGACGAAGCATTGTTCGCTGCCGACGCCAAGAGCGGCGCCCATTCCGCCCCCTATATTGCTTATGCCGAAGCGCTGAAGAAATCCGGCGCGCTTGTCGGCGGCGACAGGCTGCAGGTTTCCGAGGCCGCAAGCACGGTGCGGGTCGCCGGCAACAGGACCGAGGTGCTGGATGGGCCCTATGCCGACACCAAGGAACAGCTGGGCGGCTTTTACATCATCGACGTGCCGGATCTCGACGCTGCGCTCGAATGGGCAGCGAAATGCCCGGGAGCGATCAACGGCGCGATCGAAGTGCGCCCGATGTGGGTGATGTGACGCTGATGGCCGGCGGCGGCGAGGTTTTGGGCGGGGTTTCCGGCGAGGCCGAGCGCGTCGCCCGCCAGTCCT
>NZ_JALBGW010000087.1:0-20119 GCF_023006485.1 Neorhizobium sp. BETTINA12A | reverse complement strand
AGCCTTCGATGGCAGCCATGGCGGCGACCGCACTGGCGACGATCTCACCGCCGCGCTGGGCCTTCTGCTGCGCAAGCGATGCGACACCCTGGGCGCGGCTTGCGCCGCTGGCGCTGTCGTTGACGGCCGAGGTCACCTGGCCGAGAGCGGCAACCGTCTCTTCAAGGCTTGCGGCCTGCTGTTCCGTGCGCTTGGCGAGATCGTTGGAGGCGATCGAGATTTCCTGCAGACCCGCGCGGATCGTGCCGACGGCTCCGACGACCGAGCCGATCGCCTCCTCGAGATTGCCGACCGAACTGTTGAACTTGGCGCGGATCGGCTCGAATTCTGCCGCGACGGCACCGTCCATGCGGGCCGTCAGATCGCCGCCGGCAAGCCGGTTGAAGCCCTCCTCGATCGCATGGACGAAAGCGCGCAGATCCTCGCCCTTGGCACTGTCGATCGCCGACTGGCGCTGGCGCTGATGTTCCTGCGCCTCGCGGGCCTCCGATGCCTGCTGCTCCAGCCGGACATTCTCCTCGGCGGATGCCTTGAAGACCTGGACGGCACGCGCCATGGCGCCGATCTCGTCCTGGCGCTCCTGGCCTTCCACCTTGGCGCTAAGATCGCCGCCGGCAAGCTTCGTCATCGTCACGGTCAGGCGACGGACCGTGCCTCCGAGCGAGCGGGCAAAGATCAGGAAGCCGATCAGCGACAGGATCGAAACGATGACGGTGCCGAGTGCGGTCATCCACAGCGCCGTCTCGCTGGCCGTGACCAGCGGCGTAATATCAGAGGCGATTTCGAGAACGCCGACCTTGGCGCCCGAGAAGTCGAGGAGCGGTACGGCCTCGACGGCATAATGCTTGCCGCCGATATCGGCATAACGCCGCACCGAGCCCTTGTCATAGGCCTCCTGAAGCTCAGCGCCGCTCAGGATCGGATTGCCGCCATAGGTGGACGCCTGCTTGTCGAACTTGTCGGCGCCCTTGGTGTAGAGCGTGACATAAGCGTTCGCCTTCTTGGTCAGACGGGAGAAATAGGCATCGACGAGCTTCAGCCCGACATCCACCACGCCGACGACCTTGCCGTCCGTGACGACCGGGGCGGTTGCAAACAGGCTGACGGCGGTGCGGCCGGTCTCGATGCCGACCACCAGTTTCTTGTCGCTCAGCGAAGTCGCCACCATCTTGCGGCGCGCCTTGATATTGTCGCCGAAGACATCCGGATCATGCACGCGGGCAACCGCATCGGCAGCTGCGGAACTGAAGGTGATCATTTCAAGCCCGCTCGCGTCCTTGACGCTCTTCAGGCTGGCGAAGCGGGAGAGCAGGCCCTGCCGATCGTTGGCAAGAATGAGCGGGGAGGTTTCCGGCAGGGAGGCGATCGTCAGCGCCAGCGCGGAGGCCGCACGCCCCTGGGCGGCCATGTCGTCCTGGATTGCCGCGAGATCGTTATCAAGCTCGGTCTGCAGCGCATGCTCGGTCATGCTCGACTGGCGTTCCCATGCAAGCCAGCCGATTACCACGCTCGCGAAAAGCACCGCTGCAAAACCAAAGAAGGTAAGCCGTCTCGACAATGGCTTCCTGATGCTGATCTCGTTCATATGTCCCTCGAAATTGTGCCCTGCAAAAGCAGAGGGCAGCCGCCCGGCGGGCGGCAATGCCAATCCTGAAGAAAACTATGTCGAAATCGGTTGAAATTTAACTAATGTCAAAATCCCATTGCGTTCCACAATGTAAAACGAGAAGCAATAACTTTGCTTCGGCGTGCGCCGCGGTAGAGTTACAACTGGACTCACCGATTTTACATGGAGACCGAAGCAAGCCCGTCTGAACGCCGGGAATTATTTTGACATGGAGGCGCGAGCTGGGCTCCGGCGCCGCCCACTGTCGTCATTGCTTTGAAAAGACATAGTCCGTTTCCTGCAGCAACACCTCGCCCGGCCGCAGCACCGCATTCGGGAAGTTGGCGTGGTTGATGGCATCCGGCCAGACCTGGGTTTCCAGGCAGAACCCGGCAAAAGCCCCATATCGGCGGCCGTCGAGGCCCGGCACCGGGATCTGCGACAGCTTGAAAGCGGCATAAAGCTGCACGCCTGGCTCGGTGGTGCGAACCTCCAACGACACGCCGGAATGGATGCTGCGTGCCAAAGCCACGGAACGCTTGACGGTTCGCTCCGGCGACAGGCAGAAGTTGTGATCGAACAGGACCTGGGCATCGCCGTCGAACCGCTTCATCGGCCCCATGTCGCGCAGGTCGAAAGGCGTGCCCGCGACGGGCATCAATTCGCCGGTCGGCACCTGATTGTCGTCAAGGACGAGCACATGGTCGGCCGCGATCATGATGTCATGGCCGAGCGCATCCTCGTGGCCGTCGAGATTGAAATAGGTATGCTGGCAGATATTGGCGAGCGTCGGCTGATCCGTGGTGGATTGGTAGACGACGGAAAGAACGCCGTCATTCTTGAGTTGGTAGGTCGCCGTGACCGTGCAGTTTCCAGGATAACCCGCACGGCCGTCGGGATCGGTGATCCGCAGCACCACTTTGTCTGGAGCATGCTCGACGATCGTCCAGTTGCTGCGGCCGATGCCATCCGAGCCGCCATGGAGATGGGTGACGCTCCGTTCATTCAGTTCCAGCTGATATTGCTTCCCATCCAGCGCGAAGCGGCCACCGCCGATGCGGTTGGACGACCGGCCGGGCGTCGCGCCGAAATATGGAGAATGGTTCAGATAGTCGTCAAAACGTTCGAAGCCGAGCACGAGCGGCGGCTGATGACCGTCGAGCCTGAGGTCCTGGATCACCGCGCCCCAGGTGATGACGTTAGCGGTGAGCCCGCCGCCTGAAATCCGGACACGATAGACGGTTTCGCCCTTTTCCGTGGTGCCGAAAACTTCGAAATTCTGATCCGCCATGAGATGGCTCCTCCACCGATATGTTTGCGGCAACCTGCGCGATTTGGCGGCGGCCCGCAACGCCGCGGAGAAGAAAAAAGGCTCTATCGCGTGAGCGCGCGCGTCGCCTGTTCCAATCCGCCAAGCGTCAGCGGAAACATGCGCTCGGTCATCAGTTGCCGCATGACGCCGATCGAGGTCGTATGGCTCCAATGATCCTGCGGCACCGGATTGAGCCAGACGCAGCGGCGGAAATGCTCGGTGACGCGCCTTATCCAGGCCTCTCCCGGCTCCTGGTTCCAGTGCTCCACGGAACCGCCCGTGTGGGTAATCTCGTAAGGGCTCATCGAAGCATCGCCGACGAAGATCACCTTGTAGTCGGCGCCGTAGCTGCGGATCAGATCGAGCGTCGGCGTCCGCTCCGACCGGCGGCCGTTCTCCTTCCACACGCCTTCATAGAGGCAGTTGTGGAAGTAGAAATGCTCCATATGCTTGAACTCGGTGCGGGCCGCCGAGAACAGTTCTTCGACCACCCGGATATGGTCGTCCATCGAGCCTCCGACATCGAAGAACATCAGCAGCTTCACCGCGTTGCGCCGTTCCGGCCGGGTCTGGACGTCGAGATAACCGTGCTCGGCAGTAGAGCGGATCGTGCCCGGCAGATCGAACTCCTCGACCGCCCCTTCCCGCACCCAGCGGCGCAGCCGCTTCAGAGCCAGCTTGATGTTGCGGGTGCCGAGCTCAACCTTGTCGTCGAAATCGTCAAACTCCCGCTTGTCCCACACTTTTACCGCCCGGCGGTGGCGGGACTGGTCCTGGCCGATCCGCACGCCTTCCGGATTATAGCCATAAGCGCCGAAAGGTGACGTGCCGCCGGTGCCGATCCATTTCGAGCCGCCCTGATGCCGACCCTTCTGCTCCTCGAGCCGCTGGCGCAGGGTGTCCATCAGCTTCTCGAACCCGCCGAGCGACTCGACGAGCTTCTTCTCTTCGTCGGTCAGATGCTTTTCGGTGAGCTTGCGCAGCCATTCTTCAGGGATGCTGGCGACATCCACGCTAGGCTCTCCGGAGACCATTTCCAGCCCGCGGAAATAGGACGAAAAGACCCGGTCGAACTTGTCGATATGCCGCTCGTCCTTCACCAGCGCCGTGCGGGCGAGGAAATAGAAGGCCTCCACATCGAAATCCGCGATCCCTTCTTCCAACCCTTCCAGAAGGTCGAGGAATTCCCGGAGCGTCACCGGGATCTTCGCTTCCTTGAGGTGAAGGAAGAAGGGAATGAACATCGCGTCGAAAACCTATTCGGTACCGATCTTCTCCGGATCATAGGGGGTGGTCTGGTAGATCTCGTTGATCCAGTTGCCGAACAGAAGATGTGCATGGCTGCGCCAACGGTTCAAGGGCGTCAGCGTGTCGTCGTTATGCGGGAAGTAGTTATGCGGCATCCTGATCGGTACGCCGGCATTGACGTCCCGGAAATACTCGTCAGCCAGCGAGGTGGAGTCGTATTCCACATGGTTGAACATATAGAGCCGCTTGCCGGCCTTCTCGTGCACCAGGCAGATACCCATTTCCTCGGATTCCATCAGGATTTCGAGGTTAGGGTTCTTCTCGATGTCGGCGCGGCGGACTTCCGTCCAGCGCGACACCGGCACTTGGAAATCGTCTGAAAATCCGTTGAGATAGATCGAGGACGGCACGAGGTTGCGGTGGCGATAGACGCCGAACGCTTTTTCCTTGAGCTCGTATTTCGGCACGCCATGGAAATGGTAGATCGCCGCCATCGCGCCCCAGCAGACATTCATGGTCGAATGCACGTTGGTCGTGGTCCAGTCGAGGATTTGCCTCATCTCGTCCCAATAGGTGACGTCCTCGAAAGGAAGCGTCTCGATCGGCGCACCGGTGATGATGAAACCGTCGAACTTGCGGTGCTTCACCTCTTCCCATGTTTCATAGAAGGAAAGGAGGTGATCTTCCGACGTGTTCTTAGCCTTGTGGCCGCCGACGCGGATCAGCGAGAATTCGACCTGCAGCGGCGAGGCGCCGACAAGGCGCGCCATCTGCAGCTCGGTCTTGATCTTGTTCGGCATGAGGTTGAGCAGCCCGATCTGCAGCGGACGAATGTCCTGCCGCACCGCCATGGTTTCGGTCATCACCCGGACGCCCTCGGAAACGAGGGTGCTGTATGCGGGCAGCGTATCGGGAATCTTGATCGGCATGTCTCAACCCAACAAAAATAAAACCGGCGGCAAGATAAATCGCGACCGGTCCGTGGGAAGACATCTTCTCGCGGCCCTTTAGCGACTTTTTTAACGTGGCTGCAAGCCGGCCGGCCAAATCACCACGAATTCTCGGGAGTTCAAATACGCCTTGCTACGACCGGCGTCAATGGGAGCATAATCTTCCGCTCAGCGCTCCCGCCGCGCCATGAAGGCCAGCCGCTCGAAGAGATGCACGTCCTGCTCGTTCTTGAGGAGAGCGCCATGCAGCTTCGGCAGCGCGTTCTTGACGTCGCCGCGCAGATCCGAGGGATCGACATCGTCGGAGACCAGCAGCCGGATCCAGTCGAGCGCTTCGGAGGTCGACGGCTTTTTCTTCAGTCCCGGCATCTCGCGGATTTCGTAGAATTGGGTGAGCGCATTGCGCACCAGCGTCTGCTTGATGCCCGGATAATGAACCTCGACGATGCGGGCGAGCGTATCGACGTCGGGGAAGCGGATATAGTGGAAGAAACAGCGGCGCAGGAAGGCGTCCGGCAGCTCCTTCTCGTTATTGGAGGTAATGATTACGATCGGCCGGACCTTGGCGCGCACCATCTCGCCGGTCTCGTAGACATGGAATTCCATGCGGTCGAGTTCCTGCAACAGGTCGTTCGGGAACTCGATATCGGCCTTGTCGATCTCGTCGATCAACAGGACGAGTTTCCTGTCGGAGGCAAAGGCCTGCCACAGCTTGCCGCGGCGGATATAGTTGGCCACGTCGTGGACGCGCTCATCGCCGAGCTGGCTGTCGCGCAGCCGCGAGACGGCGTCGTATTCGTAGAGACCCTGCTGGGTCTTGGTGGTGGACTTGATATGCCACTCGATCAGATCGAGCCCGAGGGCGGCGGCGACCTGCCGCGCCAGCTCGGTCTTGCCGGTGCCGGGCTCGCCTTTCACCAGCAGCGGACGTTCGAGCCGGATCGCAGCATTGACCGCCACCATCAGATCCTTGTCGGCAATATAGTCCGCTGTACCCTGAAACTGCATCTCGTGATCCTGATCGGTAAACGCGCCGCAAACTAAAAGCTCACCCGCGGCGGTGCAACAGCTTTCCCTTTCCATCGGCTTTGCGCTATGGGCAATGCGCATGACCCATTCGACCTTCACCATTCTGCTCGGCGGCAATTTGCGCGTCACCGACCGCCTGCGGGACACGATCGCCGGCAGCCGCTTCATCGCGGCAGATAGCGGCATGCGCCATGCGACAGCGCTGGGCGCGACGCCGGAACTCTGGGTCGGCGATTTCGATTCCTCCGACGCCGCGCTGATCGCGCAGTTCCCGCACGTCGAACGGCAGGCCTTTCCGCCGGCCAAGAACGAGACGGACGGCGAGATCGCAACGTCCGAAGCGATCGAACGCGGCGCGACAAGGCTGATCCTTGCCGGCGCGCTCGGTGGCGAGCGCAGCGACCATGCGCTTCAGCACCTCTTTCATGCCATGAGCCTGGCCGAACGCGACCTCGACATCCTGCTGACGTCTGGCGACGAGGAGGCCGTGCCGCTGCTGCCGGGCACAAGGACACTGGACCTGCCGAAGGGTTCGCTGTTTTCGGTCATCGGTTTTTCCGACCTGGAAAGGCTCGATATCATCGGCGCACGGTATCCGCTCGACAACTTCTCACTTCCCTTCGGCTCTTCGCGCACCGTCTCGAACGTTGCAGAAGGCCCAGTAGAATTCCATCTAAAGAGCGGCAGGGCGATGATCCTTGCCCGCCCCCACGACTTTACAGGAGCCTGACTGTTGGCGCCCCCAATTCTGAAACTTGACGATATTTTCCTGAGCTTCGGCGGCGCGCCGCTTCTCGCCGGCGCCGGCATGCAGGTGGAGCCGGGCGACCGCATCTGCCTCGTCGGCCGCAACGGTTCCGGCAAATCGACGCTGATGAAGATCGCCGCCGGCATGGTCGAGCCCCAGTCGGGCGAGGTGTTCCGCCATCCCTCCTCGACCATCCGCTATCTCGAACAGGCGCCGGATTTCGCCGATTATTCGACGGTGCAGGCCTATGCCGAAGCGGGCCTCGGCCCGGGCGACGATCCCTATCGCGTCACCTACCTGCTCAAACATCTGGGCCTCACCGGCCAGGAACACCCGAATACGCTCTCCGGCGGAGAATCCCGACGCGCAGCACTTGCCCGCGTCATGGCGCCCGAACCGGACATCCTGATGCTCGACGAGCCCACCAACCATCTCGACCTGCCGACCATCGAATGGCTGGAAGACGAGCTGCGCAAGACCAGAAGCGCGCTCGTGGTGATCTCGCATGACCGTCGTTTCCTCGAAAAGGTCTCGAACGCCACGGTCTGGCTCGACCGCGGTACATCACGACGTCTCAACCGCGGTTTCGGCGAATTCGAAGCCTGGCGCGACGAGGTATTGGAGGCGGAAGAGCTGGAGCAGCACAAGCTCGGCAAGGCGATCGAGCGCGAGGAACACTGGCTGCGCTACGGCGTGACCGCCCGCCGCAAGCGCAACATGCGCCGCCTCGGCGAGTTGCAGACGATGCGCGGCAATTACCGCGGCCACAAGGGACCGCAGGGCACCGTCCAGGCGAGCGTCAGCGAAGGCCGCGAATCCGGCAAGCTGGTCATCGAAGCCGAAAACATCACCAAGAGCTACGACGAGCGGATCATCGTCGCGCCGTTCTCGATCCGCGTCCATCGCGGCGACTGCATCGGTCTCGTCGGCCCGAACGGCGCCGGCAAGACCACGCTCCTGAAAATGCTGACCGGCCAGCTGGCGCCCGACACCGGCACCGTCAAGCTCGGCACCAACCTGGAAATTGCAACGCTCGACCAGAAGCGCGAAGACCTGGACCCCGAGGACACGCTGTCCCATTATCTGACGGATGGCCGCGGCGAGACGCTGCTGGTCAACGGCGAGCAGCGGCATGTCGCAGGCTACATGAAGGATTTCCTGTTCCAGCCGGAGCAGATCAGGACACCGATCAAGAACCTGTCCGGCGGCGAGCGCGCCCGGCTGATGCTGGCCCGCATCATGGCCCGGCCTTCCAACCTCCTGATATTGGACGAACCGACCAACGACCTCGACATCGAGACGCTGGACCTGCTGCAGGAAATCGTCGCCGGCTATACCGGCACCGTCATCCTCGTCAGCCACGACCGCGACTTCCTCGACCGCACCGTGACCTCGACCATCGCCCCCGCAAATCCGGACGCACCGGACGGCCGCTGGATCGAATATGCCGGCGGCTACACGGATATGCTGGCGCAGCGGAAGGGTGCGTTGGAGGAAAGGCGCCGCACGGAAAAAGCTGACAGGGCAAAAACCGATACCGCGGCATCGGTTTCCGGCACGCCCAAGGGCAAAGGCAAGCTTTCCTTCAAGCAGAAATTCGCGCTCGAGAACCTGCCGAAGGAAATGGCGAAGGCCGAGGCCGAGATCGCCGCCCGCGAGAAGAAAATGGCCGATCCCAACCTCTTCACCAAGGATCCCGCCGCCTTCAACACGCTGGCTGCGGAGATGGAAAAGCTGCGCCAAAGTATCAGCAAAATGGAAGAAGAATGGCTGGAACTCGAAATGCTGCGTGAGGAAATTGAAGGCTGATTTGCGATTTATTAAGCTTAACAGATAGTTAGCTAAAAAAATATTTGTCGCGGAGCGGAACATATGATGTCCCGAGACGTTCTGGGTATGAACATCGGTCGAAATGTCCCGGGGACGGATCGGCCTGCCCGGAACCGATCAACCGAATGGGGACATCCAATGCTGACAAATGTTACGCGTCGTCGGCTGGCCACTGAGGCGATGAATCAAAGAGTTATGATTGTCGAAGACGAGTTTCTGATCGCGCTCGATGTGGCCGAGACGATCGAAGCCATGGGCCTGAAAGTCGCTGGTTTTGCCAATGCCCGCAAACACGCCCTGGCGCTCGCCGCCTATGCCGATATCGCCCTGGTCGATGTCAATCTTTCGGACGGCCGGACTGGCCCGGAGATCGGCCGGGAGCTTGCCGAGCAATATGGCATCACCGTCGTCTTCATGACCGGTAATCCGGAGGATGTGGAGGACGGTGTCAAAGGCTCGCTCGGCGTCCTCACCAAACCGGTTATGCCTGACGTAGTCGAGAAGACGATCGACTACGCCGTCGCCAACCGGCTCGGCGGCATGGCGATCGTTCCGCGTGAACTGAAAGTGTTTCCGCAAAATCACTGAGCAATGAACCACCGAGCCATGTTGCTCCCGCCGAATGCGCCTTGAGCCGGCCGCAGACCGCCTCTTGCCAGCCATTCGCCTCGCCGCTAAATCTGATCCTGCTCTAACGGGGTGCCGCGCGTTTGCGTGCGGCTGAGAGGCCTCTGGCCAACCCGCGGAACCTGATCCGGTTAACACCGGCGGAGGGATTAGACGGCTCTTCATCAGCGCCTATCCCCTTTGTCACCAAAACGAGGAGACGCTGATGCGCAGCACCATTCTTTCCATATTCGCGGCCGCTGCCGCCCTTTCCCTTTCTGCGCCGGCCGAAGCACAGCAAAAGACGCTGACCGTCTACACCTATGAGAGCTTCATCTCCGATTGGGGTCCAGGGCCCAAGGTCAAGGAAACCTTCGAGAAGACCTGCGCCTGCAAGCTCAATTTCGTCGGCGTCGCCGATGGCGTGGCGCTTCTGACCCGCCTGAAACTGGAAGGCAAAGGCACCGACGCCGATATCGCGCTCGGCCTCGATACCAACCTGATCTCCGAGGCGAAGGCGACCGGTCTGTTCGAGCCGCACGGGCTCGACGTCTCGGCCGCCAAGGTCCCCGGCAATTACAGCGACGACACGTTCATCCCCTACGATTACGGCCATTTCGCCGTTGTCTACGATACGCAGGCGATGAAGAACCCGCCGAAAAGCCTCAAGGAACTGGTGGACGGCGATCCGGCGCAGAAGATCGCCATCGAGGACCCGCGCACCTCGACCCCCGGTCTCGGCCTGCTGCTGTGGGTGAAATCAGTCTACGGCGACAAGGCGCCGGAGGCCTGGGCCAAGCTCAGGAAACGCGTGCTGACCGTTACGCCAGGCTGGTCGGAAGCCTATGGCCTGTTCACCAAGGGCGAAGTGCCGATGGTGTTTTCCTACACGACCTCACCCGCCTATCACTTGATCGAGGAGAAGACGGAGCGCTATCAGGCCGCTTCCTTCTCCGAAGGCCATTATATCCAGATCGAGGTCGCCGGCATGCTGAAGGGGGCGAAGGAAAAGGATCTGGCGAAACAGTTCCTGAAATTCATGGTCTCGCCGGCCTTCCAGGACGTCATCCCGACCACCAACTGGATGATGCCGGCCGCCAAGACCTCCCAGCCGCTTCCGGATGCGTTCAACAAGCTGGTGCAGCCGACGAAAACTTTCCTGATGGGGTCGGACGAGGTGGCCAAGAACCGGCAGGCCTGGATCGACGAATGGCTGACCGCCATGAGCCTGAACTGATCCCATGCTGACGCGGGCGGAGCGGAGACGCGGGATAGGCTGGGGGCTGCTGAGCCTCGCCGGAATCGCCCTCTTCGTCGGCATCGCGGTTACCGCCCTTCTCTCCTGGGACGCCGGCAACACCCAAAGCCGGCTGTTCACCGCCTATACCTGGCGGATCCTGCACTTCACCCTGCTGCAGGCGGTTCTTTCGACGCTGCTATCGGTCGTCTTCGCCCTTCCCGTCGCACTCGCGCTTGCCCGCCG
This sequence comes from Neorhizobium sp. BETTINA12A, assembly GCF_023006485.1. NCBI lineage: Bacteria > Pseudomonadati > Pseudomonadota > Alphaproteobacteria > Hyphomicrobiales > Rhizobiaceae > Neorhizobium > Neorhizobium sp. BETTINA12A. The sequence goes on along the minus strand of NZ_JALBGW010000087.1, from coordinate 9,307 downwards.
CCCGCGCTTTCCGGGCCGTATATGGGTCATCCGGCTCATGGCATTGCCGATGGGCCTGCCGGTGCTGATCGGCGCGCTCGGCCTGATCGGCATCTGGGGCCGGCAAGGGGTGATGAACAGCCTGCTATTGAAGCTTGGCCTCGAGCAGCCGGTCAGCATTTACGGGCTTTCCGGCATATTGCTGGCACATGTGTTCTTCAACCTGCCGCTCGCCGCGCGGCTGCTGCTTGCGGCGCTGGAGCGCCTGCCGGCGGAATACTGGCTGCTCTCCTCCAGCCTCGGGATGAAGCCCTTCTCTGTTTTCCGTTTCATCGAGTGGCCGGCGGCCCGCCGCGTCATCCCCGGCATTGCCGGCCTGATCTTCATGTTGTGCGCCACGAGCTTCACGCTCGTCCTGGTGCTCGGCGGCGGGCCGGCTGCGACCACGCTCGAAGTGGCGATCTACCAGTCGCTGCGTTTCGATTTCGATCCGCCGCGCGCCATAGCGCTGTCGCTGCTGCAGATCGGCATGACGGCGCTGATCCTGATTGGGATTTCGCTGTTTCCAGCCCCTGACGACGCTGGCATCACGGCCGGCCGGGCGACACGCCGGTTCGATGGCCGGACCTTGCTCGCACGGCTTTGGGATGTGCTGTCTATCCTGCTTGCAACGATATTCCTGATCCTGCCGCTTGCCTCGATCGTCGGTGCCGGCGCCCAGGCCAATCTCTGGAGCCTCGCCACCAGCCCCGCCTTCCTGCGCGCCGCCTGGACCAGTTTCACGATCGCGCTTTCCGCAGGCCTGCTTGCTGTCCTGACCTCCCTGGCTATCATTGCCGGACGCGGGGCAATCGCAGACATGAAGAGGCCCGCCGGAACTGCCAGGGCGTTTTCCCTGTCCTTGGGTGGGATGTCCTCGCTGGTGCTGCTCGTTCCGCCGGTCGTGCTCGGTACCGGCTGGTTCCTGATGCTGCGCCCTTTCGGCGATGTGGCGCGCTTCGCCCCGGCGCTGGTGGCGATCATCAACATGCTGATGGCGCTTCCCTTCGTGATGCGCGTTTTGGCCCCGGCCGTCGAAACCCACCGCAAGCGGACAGGCAGGCTGTCGGCAAGCCTCGGCGTCTCCGGCTTTTCACGGGCATGGAGGATCGATCTGCCGGTTCTGGCAAGGCCGCTGCTGACGGCACTGTCCTTCGCCATGGCGCTGTCGCTCGGCGACCTCGGCGCGGTTGCGCTGTTCGGCTCCAATGACCTCACCACCCTCCCCTGGCTTGTCTATAGCCGGCTATCCAGCTACCGCACCAACGATGCGGATGGGTTGGCACTTATCCTCGGCATCATCTGCCTGGCGCTGACGATGATCGGCACGGCTGGCCGGAGGGAAACAAGCCATGACTGACGGCATCGCGCTGAACAAGGTTGAACTGAAGCTCGGCACCAAGGAATTCCGCTTCGACTGCGCTTTGCCGGCCGGCGCCGTGACGGCGATTACCGGCCCATCCGGCTCCGGCAAATCGACCTTCCTCAACCTCGTTGCCGGCTTCGAGACGCCCGATCGCGGCCGTATCCTGATTGCCGGCGAGGACGTGACGGAAAAACATCCCTCCGAGCGTCCCGTATCGCTGGTCTTTCAGGATAATAACCTCTTCGCCCATCTGAACCTCGCCACCAATATCGGCCTCGGCATCAGCCCCTCGCTGAAACTGTCCGGCAGTGACAGGGCCGCGATATCGCAGGCGCTGGAACGCGTGGGCTTGAGCGGCTTTGAAAAACGGACGCCGGGGACGCTTTCCGGCGGCGAAAGGCAGCGGGCCGCCTTCGCACGGGCTCTGGTGCGCAAAAAACCGGTTCTGCTGATGGACGAGCCGTTCGCGGCCCTCGACCCCGGGCTCAGGCTTTCGATGGCCAGCCTGCTCATCGACCTGCATCGCGAGACGGGCAATACGGTGCTGGTCGTGACCCACGATCCGGATGAGGTCGGCCGGTTGGCCGACCATGCGATCTTCATCGACCACGGCCAGATCCTGCTGCAGGCGCCGGCCGAGGAATTCCTCGCCCGACGCGATATTCCGACACTCGCCGAATTTCTTTCCGGCTGATCAGGCAGCCTTTCCGCGGAACCAGACCCCGGAGCGGATGGCGAGGAACAGGATCCCGCCATAGGCGACCAGACCAACTGCCAGCGCGAAGAACAAACTGTTGAGCGATCCGGTAAATTCCAGCGCCAGCCAGCCCCCGAGACCTGCAATGGCGAGTCTCAGAAAACCGCAGGCAAGCGGCCAGAGTAGCTGGCCCGCGCCTTGAGAGGCGAAATAGAGCGCCAACCCGCCGCCGAAGAAACCATAAACCGGCCCGACGATCTGCAAATAGGCAACGCCCGCATCGATCGCTCCATGCTCCTCGCTGAACAGCGAAATCCACGCGACCGGGAAGATCGCGGCGATCAGGCCGATCACCTCGGTGATGACGAAAGCGATCGCAGCACCGGTGAACGCGATGCGCATCGCCCGGTCTTTCTGGCCGGCGCCCATGTTGGTGCCAACAAGCGCCACCATCGGCGCACCGATGCCGAAGATTACCGGGATCAGCAGATATTCGAGCCTCGCGCCGGTACCGAAACCGGCCACTGCCGAAACACCCGCCTTGGTCGCGACCAGAGCCGTGGCAATGCCGATGGTCACATTGGTGAGAACGGAATTGATCGCCGCGGCAGCGCCGAGGCGGACGATATCCCGGAACATCGTCCAGCGGAGCGGACCGACGCCGAAGCGCACGAGATTGCGGCCGGAGAGGATGTACCAGGCAAGCACCGCGGTGCTGCCGAAACTGTAGAGCACCAGGGCCAGACCGCCGCCGGCGATGCCGAGCCCCTGGAACGGACCGAAGCCGAAGATCAGAAGCGGCGATACGGGCACGAGGAGTGCGGCACCGACACAGGTAACCAGCGCCGGGAACAGCATATTGCCCGTGCCGCGCACCACGCTCGCCAGGCCGTTCATCAGCCAGACGAAGATCATGCCGCCGAATACCACGTTGGAATAGATGAGGGCCGCCTCGAGTTCCGGCCCCTCGCCGCCGAGCGCCCGATAGATCGGCCGGCCATAGGCGAGCATGATCGCCGAAAACAGCAGTCCGAGCGCGACATTGACGACGACGGCATGCCAGGCAAGCAGGTCGGCATCCCCGCGCCGGCCGCTGCCGAGCGCACGGGCGATGGCAGACGAGATCGCCCCGCCGAAACCGCCGGCAGACATCATCTGCATCAGCATCACGGCCGGAAAGACGAGGGCCATGCCCGCCAGCGCCGCGGTGCCCATATGCGAAACCCACCAGGTTTCGATGAGACCGGTCGAGGCCTGGGCGAGCATGATCAGGATATTCGGCCATGCGAGCCGGATCAGCATCGGCAGGATCGGATCCTGCAGCAGCTGCCGGGTCCGCGGATTGATCGGCGCCGCGGTGGCGTCGTCGAAGGTAGGCGCCGCCTCGACGGCTTCGGTGGTCACGGCACTCATCGATCAGCCTCTCTATGCTGCATTAATTCGTTCATGGATGGATAACGGCGGCGGATGCGCTCGCTCGCCGCCGGGCCGGCCGCGCTGGTGAAGACCGGATCGCTCAGCGGCCGGCCGCTGCGGCGGTCGATCATCACCGGTTCGGCCTGCTCGCCGGTCTCCCTGTTGACGATCACCACGCTTTCGCCCTCCGGCGCGAAATGCTGGTTTCCGAAGACAAGCAGCGCCTGCACCACAGGCTTGAAGTCGCGGCCGCGCTGCGTGAGGTGGTATTCGTCCCGCGGCGGCCGTTCGGAATAGCGCCGCCGTTCCATCAGCCCGGATTCGACGAGCGACTTCAGCCGGCTGGTCAGGATGTTCGGGGCAATATCGAGGTTGCGCTGGAATTCGTCGAAACGTGTTGCACCTGCCAGTGCATCGCGCAGGATCAGGAAGCTCCAGACCTCGCCGACATGTTTGAGACTGCGCAACACCGGGCATCCGGTATCGATAGGACCTGTTCGTTTCATGGGTTTCTTCCCCGGCGAGACGCAACCTTGTGGCATATGTAACTTGCAATTTGCAAGTTACTATTTTCGTGATCACGTTTGGCGACGAGCGCTGCCGGACCGTTATAGAACTCGCCACAATTTGGACGTGCCACGATGGCATCGCGGAAAGGCAGCGGGGATTTTCATTGCAAACGCACCAGCAAGGCATATTTCAATAAGAGCATCTGTGCATTCGACGCGAAAATCGCTAAGCGACATAGAGAAGGAGCCAGCTTGGATCGAGAGGACCTCAGCCAAGCTGGATGGCGGACCTTGGGAATGATGGTGCGGAAGACGAGGACGATGAGGCGCGACACGGCGATCCCGGCTGTCTGGACGATTGTCCGTGCGCTGCCCGGTTGGCGGACCGTGGGCGCCCTGCTGTTCAGCAGTGCGGTCCTTTCCGGCTGCCAGTCGCTCTTCGATCAGGCCTATACCCCGAATGTCTCTCCCTCCGACTCGCCGCAGATCGTCGACGAGGTACAGAAGAACGATCCGCGGGCGCAGATGGGGGCGCGCGAGCATCCGCGTATCGTCGCAAGCTACGGCGGCGAATATCGCGACGCAAAGACCGAGCGGCTGGTAGCCCGCATTGCCGGCGCGCTGACGGCAGTTTCGGAAAACCCCAACCAGTCCTTCCGCATCACCATCCTGAATTCGCCGGCGATCAACGCCTTCGCGCTGCCGGGCGGTTATCTTTACGTGACGCGCGGCCTTCTGGCGCTTGCCAATGACGCATCGGAAGTCGCGGCCGTGCTTTCACATGAGATGGGCCACGTCACTGCAAACCACGGCATCGAACGCCAGCGCCGCGAAGAGGCGGAAGTGATTGCGAGCCGCGTCGTCGCCGAAGTCCTCTCCAGCGATCTTGCCGGCAAACAGGCGCTTGCTCGCGGCAAACTCAGGCTCGCCGCCTTCTCGCGCCAGCAGGAACTGCAGGCCGACGTGATCGGCGTGCGGATGCTCGGCGAAGCCGGTTACGACCCCTATGCCGCAGCGCGTTTCCTGGATTCGATGGCGGCCTATGCCCGCTATTCTGCGGTCGACCCGGACAACGACCAGAGCCTCGATTTCCTGTCGAGCCATCCGAACTCCGCCCAGCGCGTTGATCTTGCCCGCCGCCATGCCCGTAATTTCGGCCAGGAAGGCACAGTCGGCGACAAGGGCCGCGATTATTACATCGCCGGCATCGATGGCCTGCTCTACGGCGACAGCCCGCAGGAAGGTTATGTCCGCGGCCAGACCTTTACGCACGGTAACCTTGGCATCCGTTTCGACGTGCCGCCGGACTTCCGCATCGACAACAAGGTGGAAGCAGTGCTCGCGACCGGCCCTGGCGAGACGGCGATCCGTTTCGACGGCGTCGCCGCCGGCGATAACGATAACCTGTCGAATTATCTGACGAGCGGCTGGGTCGCCGGCCTACAGCCGGAAACGGTGCGGGAGATCCAGGTGAATGGCATGCCCGCGGCGACCGCGCGGGCTTCCGCCGAACGCTGGGATTTCGATGTGACCGTCATCCGCGTCGACACTCAGATTTTCCGTTTCCTGACGGCAGTACCGAAAGGAAGCCCGGCACTCGCGACGGCCGCCGAAACGTTGCGCTCGACCTTCCGCAAAATGACACCTCAGGAAATAGCAGCATTGAAGCCGCTGAGGATACGGATCGTCACAGCGACCAAGGACGATACCGTCGCTTCGCTTTCGGCCCGCATGATGGGCACGGATCGCAAGCTCGATCTTTTCAAGTTGATCAATGCATTGCCGGTCGGCGCGACGATCTCGCCCGGCCAGAAGTTCAAGATCATCGCGGAATAAGGGTGAGAGGTCGCCTCAGCAGGCGGCCGCAGCCATCTGTGGATTGGCTGAAACCAGCGCCGACTTGAGTTTTTCGATCGCCCGGCTTTCGATCTGCCGCACGCGCTCCTTGGAGATACCGAGCTCCGCCCCTAACGCTTCGAGCGTCGCGCCATCGTCGGTCAGACGCCGGGCGCGGATAATCTTCTTCTCTCTGTCGTTGAGCTTGGTGAGCGCGCCCTGCAGCCATTTCAGGCGGCGCTCGCCGTCGATCATCCCGGAGACCTGTTCGTCCGGCAGCGGCTCGGCGCTGGCAAGCATGTCGAGCCGTTCGCCGCTATCCGCATCGCCGGCGATCGACGGCGCCTGCAGCGAAGAATCATTGCCAGAAAGCCGAGCATCCATGGTCTGGACATCGGCGACGCTGACGCCGAGCGCCACTGCGATCTCTTCGTGAATGGCACGGGCAGTGAGATTGGAATCGCCGCGGGCGAGCTTGGCGCGCAGCCGGCGGAGATTGAAGAACAGCGCTTTCTGCGCCGAACTGGTGCCGCCCCGCACGATCGACCAGTTCCGAAGAATATAATCCTGCATCGAAGCGCGGATCCACCAGCTGGCATAAGTGGAAAAACGCACATCGCGAGCCGGTTCAAACCTTGCCGCCGCTTCGAGCAGCCCTACATAGCCTTCCTGTACGAGGTCGCTCATCGGCAAACCGAAGCCACGAAACTTCGAAGCCATGGCGATAACCAGACGCATATGCGCAAGGGCAATCTGGTTTCGGGCATCCTGATCCTGATCGTCCTTCCAGCGGACCGCCAGATCGCGCTCCTCCTCCCGGGCGAGATATGGAGCGGACATTGCTATCTTGATCATCGTGCGGTCTGCGGACATGGCTGTCATGGTGTTCTCCGTGAACGGTCTGATCCGACAAAGACAGCGAGGCACAAACCGAAAACACCGTGCACGCGACAAGCCCGAACGATGATGGGTGATATTCCTGCCGCCTTTGCTCCCCTCGTCTTGAGTTCTGCCGGGGATTCACATCGGCTCGATAGACCGATCTTCCGCCCCGCACTTAGCTGTCCGAACGCAAACCGACGCACATCAGTTCGCCGTTCCGGCGGATTAACGCGGAGGCAGGCAAAAAGTTCCAATAAAAAACCCGGCTCGAAGGCCGGGTTTTTGAGAGAATTATCGGTGGGATGATCAGGCCGCTTCTTCCTGCGCCTCATCTTCCTCGACGTTCTTGCCGCGCTTGGGGCCCTTGGCGAGATTGACCTCGATAAGGCGGACGGCTTCAGTTTCGGACATCTTGTTCACGGCAGCGATTTCACGAGCCATGCGGTCGAGGGCAGCTTCGTAAAGCTGGCGCTCGGAATAGGATTGTTCCGGCTGGTTTTCGGCGCGATAAAGGTCGCGAACCACTTCCGCGATCGAGATCAGATCGCCGGAATTGATCTTGGCATCATATTCCTGGGCGCGGCGCGACCACATGGTGCGCTTCACGCGGGCCTTGCCTTGAACAACCTTGAGAGCGCGTTCGACAAAATCCGTTTCGGACAGCTTGCGCATGCCGATGCTGACGGCCTTCGCGACCGGCACCTTGAGGCGCATCTTGTCCTTTTCGAAATCGATTACGAAAAGCTCGAGCTTCATGCCGGCAACTTCCTGCTCTTCAATCGCAGAGATAGTGCCTACGCCATGAGCGGGGTATACAATCGATTCACCAGTCTTGAAGCCCTGGCGTGCGGGAGAAGTCTTTTTCTGCTGAGTCGTCATTCGTTTCACAAACTCCCTGTTACTCACCCGTTGTCGGGTCGGGGGAACCGGGTCTGTCAGGCCCGGATGAGACGGGGGAAACCGTCGGGTCACTCCATACTGGTCCGACCAACGCGAGCGAAAAAACACCCCTTCGCGAACTGCGACCGACAACATTCAAGCGTTGCAATGTCACGGAAACCGCGCTTTGGGTGGTCTGTTGCTTTCGTGATGTTTTTTGGGCACACACGTGCCGCCTTGTGGAACAGTTCTTGTTGTCTACCACAAAAAAGTGCGGAAATCAATAATTTGCTTTTGCACGTGCACAGAGCGCTTTATCCACGCTCTGCCCAACAAAAAGGCAAAGCGATTCGAAACGGCTCCGAGCCATGCCGTCACGACAAATCTCAATCGCCCTTGCCGGGTTCGGCTGAGAAATACTGCTCGTATTTGTTGGCGACCCCATCCATCTCTTTGGCCTCGGGCAGCGCGTCGCGCTTGACCGTGATGTTGGGCCACATCTGAGCGAATTCGGTATTGATCTTGAGCCATTTGTCGAGACCCGGTTCCGTATCCGGCTTGATCGCCTCGGCAGGACATTCCGGTTCGCAGACGCCGCAGTCGATGCACTCGTCGGGATGGATGACGAGGAAGTTTTCACCTTCATAAAAACAGTCGACCGGGCAGACCTCGACGCAGTCGGTATATTTGCAGCGGATACAATTGTCGGTCACGACATACGTCATGCGGCACTCCAGGAACCATCGCGGATCAGCGGCACGTCGACGGATGAGGAGCGCCGGCACACCGGAAAGCCGGGAGAGGCGAAAACCCAACTGCGAAAATGACAGGAGGTAGGCGATCCGGCTTTTCGACAGTCAGGTAAAGCCTTTGGCTTTGCTTAGCAAGGATATCCGTGCTGAAAACCCAAACGTAGCGGGTCGTTTTTTCTAATCTAGGTCCGCGTCGATCCCCGGAAACAGCCGATCGGTCTCCCGGCGCTCCTTCTTGGTCGGTCGCCCGCTTCCCTGCGCGCGCTGCGCCTGTTCGAACAGCGTCAGCCTTTTGGTCTCTTCGGGAGGAGGACTGAGATCTTCATAGAGCAGCCGGGCCTCCTCGAAAGGCCCTCGCCTCTCCCCGCCGGTCTTCACCACCAGCACGAGATCGCGACGCTCAAGCTTGAGATCGATGCGGTCACCCGGCTTCACCTGGGAGCTCGGCTGGGACACCAGATCGCCGTTCACCCGCACATGGTTGGAGCGGATGAGATCCTGAGCAATCGACCGGGACTTTGCCATGCGGGCAAAAAACAGCCACTTGTCGATGCGCTGGCGCGAACCGGATTGTGGCTGTTTTTCCGTCATGGGCCTTACTTCTTCATCTGCTCCTTGAGAGCTGCAAGCTTTGCAAAGGGCGAGTCCGGATCGAGCGGCTTTTCCTTGCGTGGCGGCTTTGCCTCGAAGCGAGCCGGCTGCGGCCCTTTGCCGCGGTCGTTGCGGTCCGGGCGAGGACCGCCTTCGTGGCGCTCCCCACGGTTCGGGCGATCGCCCCCGCGGTTATTGCTATTGCTGCTGTTGTTATTGTTGTCCGGCCGGCGATTGTTGTCGCGGTTCGGCTTGCTGCCGTCCCTGCGGTCACCCCCGCTGCGTTCGCCGTTCGGACGTGCCTCACGCCGCTCGCCGCCGTTGTCGCGACGGTCATCACGACGACCCTGGGCCGGCTGAC
>NZ_JALBGW010000086.1:0-20392 GCF_023006485.1 Neorhizobium sp. BETTINA12A | reverse complement strand
GGGCTATATCGGCGAACGCTTCGATGTCGAAACCGGGCTGATGTATCTCAACGCCCGCTATTACGACCCCGCCTTCGGACGGTTCATCGAAAAGGATGACCAGGCCGACATCGGGCAAGAGGCAGACCGGCAGGCGAACACCGTCCTCCGGCCTCTGCCGGCGGCCATCGCCAGACCCGGATCCTCCGCATCCGCCAACGGCACGGCCTCAACGGCATCCGGCCGGTAGACAGAGCGCCCAGGCGAGCGGCCCACACAAAGCCGCTCGCTGCCACCGACAAAACCACCGTCACGCAGCGTTCCAACTCTCGCACCCGGAAACCCTCGATGCGCTCTCTCGTCCGGCCGTCCCTTGCCCGCGTCCTTACCATGCTCCTCATCTGCAGCATGCTGGCCGCCCCGTTCGCCTCAACCGCCAACGCACGCTTCATCTCCCCCGACGACTGGGATCCAACCAAGGACGGCGTCGGCACAAACCGATACGCGTATGCCCAGAACGATCCCGTCAATAAATCCGATCCCAATGGGCATGTAGCCATCTTTGCCCCACTCGCATGTGTTGGGGGAGGATGTGAGGCTCTTTTTGCTGGGGTCACCGCACTCCTTACCGCGGCGTTGGGAATCGCTGTTGTTAATGCTCCGCTCAAGAACGAAGAAGCACTTAAGGACACCCCCAATCCCCCCACTGGAATCAAAACCGGAAATCCCGATCTAGACTCGATCTTTGGAGGTGCGGTACCGACAGACACCGGGACGAAGGGTTACGAGGTCAAGGGGCGAACTGCAGATTTTGAGCAGAAGCTAAGAGATTTGCCTGAGGCTGTACAAACTCAACACAAAGGCGGGGGTACAACCACCACTTTGCCTGACGGCACGAAAATCGATACCTATGAAGGAAGAACGTCCACCGGGAAACCAGGTTTCGCAGTGACAAAAACAGGGGAAAAGAAATCCAGTATAAAAGGTTCATTCTTAGAAGATGAGGAAAGCGAAGCGACTTCGAACCCTTCAAAGAACACGGACAAAAACTCCTCCGGGGGTGACGACAGAAAGTCGGATGAGACTCAAAGCTCAGGGAATAGAGGCAAGTGATATGACTTTTTACACAGATGTCAGCAAACCATTTATTCTCGACAAGGCGCTCTCCTTTTTCGAGAGGAATGGGGTCGCCATTCTCACGCCGGAACAAGCTGAGGAGCTCCACGTTCCCGAAATTTTGGATTCGGTAGAGGTGGAGAATAACTATCTGGCTCTGCCGAAGAGAACGATGCTAAATATACCCATCCCTTACGAGGTGCTTGATCACGATGATGCGTCGATCAACTCCTCGCCCCTCCGCGACATCATCACTGAGCATGTCAACTCTGTCTTCCTGGAAGAGAAGTATATAATTTCCGGCAGGCCTGACATATTTCTTGCCCTATCCTTCGAGAGGTTTTCTTACGAAATCCTGGAGGAAATTGCTCCCGGGCATCTCACAACTCCAATGGTATTGTTTGACCAAAGCCTAAAGAGAATTTTCTTCTTTGAGTACGATCTGGCGGTAAATGTATATAGCCGTGCCCCATCTCTAGAAAGCGAACGTTTGGGGGGGAAGAGTGACACTGAATGGACAGAGTACTTCAATAGCCATTTTCTGGATGGTATTTCCTACAGCGAGACGCATATTTCTGTAATAAACAAATATTATGCACCTGTATTTGAGGGGGTGCATCAGTTTTAGGGTTAAGGAATGGTATTCTTTTTTCAAAGTTGGGCTTCGATGACTCTGGAGCATACGGGCGAAATTCATCTGCCACTCATATGAAAACGAGATCCTCCTGTTTATCTCTTCTGACTGCATTGCTTTTGCTCTTCGTGGCGCCGGTGCATTCGGAGCCACTGCGTCGCACTATCGCCCTTCAAAACATTGAAGTCGAAAGCCTCTTCAGGAAGCAGTTGGACCTGCTTGAAGCAAAGCTCGCCGTCGATCAGCTGGTGGATCCCGCTGCCGATCCTGCTTCTTCACGCGCAACCATCAATCGGATGACTGCGGACGTTATGGGCATCGCTGGGGAGCGCGCGGGAAATCGCCAGAAGCTCGAAGCGCTCAGGCGTTATCTATATGAAAGTGGCGAATGGAACGATCACCGGCCATTCTCCTACGATCTTGCCGATCCCCTCGGGGAAGATCCTGCCAACCGCTTGCTCCAGCGATACCTGTACACGCGCCGAGGCAACTGTATTACCATGCCCATCCTCTTTCTTGCGCTGGGGCAGCGGCTCGGTTTGAATATGACGCTTGCGCAGGCGCCCCTCCATGTATTTGTCAAATACACAGACGATTCAGGCTCGACATGGAATCTGGAGGCGACGAGTGGCGGCGGATTTACGCGGGATCTCTGGTACCGGCAGAAGTTGCCGATGTCTGACGACGCTATCGCCAAAGGAATTTATCTTCGGCCACTGAGGCATGACGAAGCCGTTGCCTTGATCGCATCATTGCTGGTCGAGCATCATTTGGCTGAAGGCAGGTTCGACGCGGCGATATTGACTGCTGATGCCATTCTTCAACATTATCCTGATTTCGCTTATCTGCTCGTTAAGAAGGGAAGTGCTTATAGCGCTCTCCTACAACGTGAACTGGCCGGAAAGTATACGCGACCCTCGGACATTCCACCTGACGTGAAGGCCAAGGTTGACAGGTGGTATCAGGAAAACATTACGGCGTTCGCCCAAGCTGAAGCACTGGGATGGCGTCCGGAGGACGGGCAGGCGCCTTAGCGGTGGTCTTATATCTGAGGTCATCGCGGTTGAGTCTAGTTTAATGTCTCTCGCCATGCGCGAGGATTTCTGATGTAGCGTGAGGCCATATTCTTGTTGTCGCCGTCACAAACGATTGCACAAAGTCGGTGCCCATCCTGACCGCTCTCAAGGTATGGCTCGACGAATCGCGCCAAAGGTCGCGCCGGTGCCAAGCTCGGCGACGCCGTGTCATACACCCTGAACCGATGGGAATATCTGACGCACTACACCTAGCCTACGCCCCCAGGCTTGGAATCGCAAAAGAATGGGCGCCGAAACATCCCAGACACCATGGGATTAAACGCCGATCTGAGGGCGGACAATGCAAAGGCTGCGGCCGTGGCCTATGCCGAGAGTGGTGCGACGGCTCCGATGTTGATGGCTGTGTTCGGATGGTCAAATCTTCGAACCGCTCAAATCTATATCGAAAAGGCTGACAAGCGAAGGTTGATATCAAGCGCGTACGATCGTCGCACTAATTACCAAAAACCCAATGGTGTCTCACTTTTGGCTGTTGAAAGCGTAGATGAGACAAAACCGGAAAAAGCGATGAGAAAACAATGTGATTTTTGGGGAATGGTGGGCGATGACGGACTCGAACCGCCGACATCCTCGGTGTAAACGAGGCGCTCTACCAACTGAGCTAATCGCCCGTTCGCGATTGCGGAGCAACAAAGCCCGCCGCGTCGGTGGCCGTGATCTATGCGGATCGCGGAAAAACCGCAAGGGCTTTCATGATGTTTTTTTGAAAATTCTGGGGAAGAGCCGACTGGACAGGGGCGCATATGGGGCAGGAGAGGGCAAAGCGACGGGACGTCATCCTTTTGTCTTGAAACGCGCTTGACACCCGATCGCGAACCTCTTAGTTAGCCGCTCAACCGAGCGATTGAGGTCGCCCGGCTCCGAGGTTTCGGCCTCAAGAGAAATGCGCGGGTGTAGCTCAGTTGGTTAGAGTGCCGGCCTGTCACGCCGGAGGTCGCGGGTTCGAGCCCCGTCACTCGCGCCATTCTCTTATTCGAACTCTCCGCCGATTGCGCGTCTTGCGCATAAGGCGGCTGCCGCTGGTCGGCATTATGCGCGGGTGTAGCTCAGTCGGTTAGAGTGCCGGCCTGTCACGCCGGAGGTCGCGGGTTCGAGCCCCGTCACTCGCGCCATTCGCCACCCAGAAGAACATGCTTCCCGATACGATCCGGCCGCCACCGGTCCCTCATGGTCACGGTCTGAGGTTGTCGCTATGATACAGCCGCTGATAATCGTTTGAACTGCTCCATTTTGGCGCAGGATGCGACATTCAAAAAGCTTGCGCCGGGGCTTCGGCTGCGCTAACCACGGCTTGTTGCAATGCACGTTCGCTTTGCCTGTGCATTGATATTCAGGCGTCGTCTCCCGACGCTTCAGGCAAGCTGGGATCGAATACAATGAGTGAACTCCTCACTTCCTATATCCCGATCGCGATTTTCATCGGCATTTCCCTGGTGATCGGCATCGCGCTTCTGGTTGCGCCGTTCGCCGTCGCCTACAAGGCGCCCGATTCGGAAAAGCTTTCGGCTTACGAATGCGGCTTCAATGCCTTCGACGATGCGCGCATGAAGTTCGACATTCGTTTCTACCTGGTTTCGATCCTCTTCATCATCTTCGATCTCGAAGTGGCCTTCCTGTTTCCCTGGGCCGTGTCTTTCGGCGCGGTCGGCTGGTTCGGCTTCTGGTCGATGATGGTATTCCTCGCCGTTCTGACGATCGGCTTTATATATGAATGGAAGAAAGGAGCGCTGGAATGGGAGTAGTCGACAACGGCAGCACTCTCGTCGCGCCGCAACCCAAGGGCATTATCGATCCGAATACCGGCAAGCCCATCGGCAGCGACGACGCGTTCTTCGGCGAGATCAACAATGAGCTCGCCGACAAGGGTTTTCTCGTCACCTCCACGGATGAGCTGATCACCTGGGCCCGCACGGGCTCGCTGATGTGGATGACCTTCGGCCTCGCATGCTGCGCGGTCGAGATGATGCAGCTTTCGATGCCGCGTTATGACGTCGAGCGCTTCGGTTTTGCGCCGCGCGCCTCGCCGCGCCAGTCGGACGTGATGATCGTCGCCGGCACGCTGACCAACAAGATGGCGCCCGCGCTCCGCAAGGTCTACGACCAGATGCCGGAGCCGCGTTACGTCATTTCGATGGGCTCCTGCGCCAATGGCGGCGGTTATTACCACTATTCCTACTCGGTGGTGCGTGGCTGCGATCGCGTCGTGCCGATCGACATCTATGTTCCGGGCTGTCCCCCCACGGCGGAGGCACTGCTCTACGGCGTGCTTCTGCTGCAGAAGAAGATCCGGCGGACCGGCACGATCGAGCGCTGAGGGCCAGAGGCTAAGGGTAATTGGACAAGATCATGAGTGAAGCCCTGAACGAGCTTTCGACCTATATTCGCGAAGCGCGTGCGTCCCTCGTGGCGGACGCGCAGATCGCCTATGGCGAACTGACGCTGACGGCGACCGCGGAAAACCTGCTGCCGCTGCTGACCTTCCTGCGCGACGACGTGCAATGCGGGTTCATCAGCTTCATCGACATCTGCGGAGTGGACTATCCGGCACGCGAAAAGCGTTTCGACGTCGTCTACCACCTTCTGTCGCCGCGCCAGAACCAGCGTATCCGCGTCAAGGTCGCGACCGCCGAGGACGAGCCGGTTCCGTCTGCCTGCCCGGTCTATCCGGGCGCCGACTGGTTCGAGCGCGAAGCCTGGGACATGTATGGCATCCTGTTCACCGGCCATCCGGACCTGCGCCGCATCCTGACCGACTACGGTTTCGAAGGCCATCCGCTGCGCAAGGATTTCCCAACCACCGGTTTCGTCGAGGTCCGTTACGACGACAACGCCAAGCGCGTCGTCTACGAACCCGTCGAGCTGCGCCAGGAATTCCGCAATTTCGATTTCTTGAGCCCCTGGGAAGGCACCGACTACGTGCTGCCCGGCGACGAAAAGGCGAAAGCTTAGGGATCGGCGCAGCCGCGCCGCCCGTCCGCACTTCTTTCCCGCTCGGTGCGATTGTTCGCCCGGCATGGAGCAAGCAGAATGACCGAACACAACGTCCGCAATTTCAATATCAATTTCGGACCGCAGCATCCGGCGGCGCATGGCGTGTTGCGCCTTGTGCTGGAGCTCGACGGCGAAATCGTCGAGCGCGTCGATCCGCATATCGGCCTGCTTCACCGCGGCACCGAAAAGCTGATCGAGACCAAGACCTATCTGCAGGCGATCCCTTATTTCGATCGCCTCGACTACGTCGCGCCGATGAACCAGGAGCATGCGTTTGCTCTCGCCGTCGAAAAGCTCCTGGATATCCAGATCCCGATCCGCGGCCAGCTGATCCGCGTGCTCTATTCGGAAATCGGCCGCATCCTTTCGCATCTTCTCAACGTCACCACGCAGGCGATGGACGTCGGCGCGCTGACGCCGCCGCTCTGGGGTTTCGAAGAGCGCGAGAAGCTGATGGTGTTCTATGAGCGCGCCTCGGGCTCGCGCATGCATGCGGCCTATTTCCGTCCGGGCGGCGTCCATCAGGACCTGCCGCCGGAACTGGTCGAGGATATCGGCAAGTGGTGCGATGAATTCCCGGCAAAGCTCGACGACATCGACGAATTGCTCACCGGCAACCGCATCTTCAAGCAGCGCAACGTCGATATCGGCGTCGTCAAGCTCGAAGACGCCTGGGCCTGGGGCTTTTCCGGCGTCATGGTGCGCGGCTCGGGCGCTGCCTGGGACCTGCGCCGCTCGCAGCCTTACGAGTGCTATTCCGACCTCGAATTCGACATCCCGATCGGCAAGAACGGCGACTGCTACGATCGTTACCTGATCCGCATGATCGAGATGCGCGAGTCGGTGAAGATCATGAAGCAGTGTGTCAACCGTCTACTCGGCGACGCCAAGACTGGCCCGTTCTCGTCTGCGGACGGCAAGGTGGTGCCGCCGAAGCGCGGCGAGATGAAGCGGTCAATGGAAGCGCTGATCCATCACTTCAAGCTCTATACCGAAGGTTATCACGTGCCGGCCGGCGAGGTTTATACGGCGGTCGAGGCCCCGAAGGGCGAGTTCGGCGTCTTCCTGGTCGCCGACGGCACCAACAAGCCCTATCGCTGCAAGATCCGCGCGCCGGGTTACGCCCATCTCCAGGCCATGGATTTCATCTGTCGGGGACACCAGCTGGCCGACGTTTCGGCGGTGCTTG
Organism: Neorhizobium sp. BETTINA12A; assembly: GCF_023006485.1. Classification (NCBI taxonomy): domain Bacteria; kingdom Pseudomonadati; phylum Pseudomonadota; class Alphaproteobacteria; order Hyphomicrobiales; family Rhizobiaceae; genus Neorhizobium; species Neorhizobium sp. BETTINA12A. The sequence continues at coordinate 13,386 of NZ_JALBGW010000086.1, read as the reverse complement.
GCTCGATCGACATCGTCTTCGGCGAGGTGGACCGTTGATGCTCCGCGCTGTCGTTTTCGCTGCCGTTATCTCTGTCGCCCCGGTTGCGCTCGCGCAGCAGGCGCAGACGGATGGCGCGATTTCGACGCAAGCCGGCGGATCGAAATCGATGCGCGATCTCCTGTCCGAAGGATATGAGATCAAGACCTCCGTTCCCAGTGGAACAAAGTTCATAGTGTTCATGCAGAAAGACAAGTCTGCCTATGCCTGCGAGTTCGTGTCGCTCACGAAATCGCGGTGTGGATCCATAAACTGATAAGGCGTGGAAAAGAATGTCCGTTCGTCGATTAGCCGAAGACCAGGTGCAGCCGGCAATTTTCGCCTTCAATGACGAGAATTCCGTCTGGGCCGAGGCAACGATCAGGAAATATCCGGCAGGCCGGCAGCAATCGGCTGTCATCCCGCTCCTGATGCGTGCGCAGGAACAGGATGGCTGGGTGACCCGCGCGGCGATCGAGTTCGTCGCCAACAAGCTCGATATGCCCTATATCCGCGTCCTCGAAGTCGCGACTTTCTACACCCAGTTCCAGCTGAAGCCGGTCGGCACCCGCGCCCATATCCAGGTCTGCGGCACCACGCCCTGCATGCTGCGCGGCGCGGAAGACCTGATGAAAGTCTGTCAGCACAAGATCCATCACGATCCGTTCGCGCTGAACGCTGACGGCACGCTGTCGTGGGAAGAGGTCGAGTGTCAGGGCGCCTGCGTCAACGCGCCGATGGTCATCATCTTCAAGGATGCCTATGAGGACCTGACGCCGCAGCGTCTCGAAGAGATCATCGACGCTTTCGAAGCCGGTAAGGGCCATGAGATCAAGCCCGGCCCGCAGATCGACCGCATCTTCTCGGCCCCCGAGGGCGGCCCGCAGACGTTGAACGACGAGATCAAGCCGGTCCGCACCAATCTCGACCTGCATCCGAGCGCCGAAGAGGCCGCGGCAGCTGCAAGCGTTCCTCCGGCCGACGCCGGTCGTCCCAAGGACACGGCGCCGGAGACGGACCCGAAGTTGAAGACCCCTGCCACCGCCCCGGCGGCTGCCACAGCGAATGCCAAGGCCGCGGAGAAGCAGCCGCCTTCGGCGACTGCGAAGAGCAAACCGGCTGCGAAGACGCCCGGCAGTGCCGCGGAAGGCGCGCCGCCGGAACCGGGTGCAGTCTCCGGCGACTTGAAGCCGAAGCGCACACGGCGCAAGACCACGACTGAAGGTGAGTCGTGACATTTGAGAATTTGTGTGCGGCCTTTGAAAAAGGCTGCAATATATCGACTGACAACCGGCTTAATCGCGACGGACTTGTGGAATAGATCATGTTGAAAGATCAGGATCGCATCTTTACCAATATCTACGGCCTCAAGGACAAGTCCCTGAAGGGCGCGATGAGCCGCGGCCATTGGGATGGCACCAAGGAGATCATCGAGAAGGGCCGGGACTGGATCATCAACGAGATGAAGGCTTCGGGCCTTCGCGGCCGCGGCGGCGCAGGCTTCCCGACCGGCCTCAAGTGGTCCTTCATGCCGAAGGAATCGGATGGCCGTCCGCATTACCTCGTGGTCAATGCCGACGAATCCGAGCCCGGCACCTGCAAGGACCGCGAAATCATGCGCCACGATCCGCATACGCTGATCGAAGGCTGCGTCATCGCCGGTTTCGCCATGGGCGCCAACACGGCCTACATCTATGTGCGCGGCGAATACATGCGCGAGCGCGAAGCGCTGCAGGCGGCGATCGACGAGTGTTATGATTTCGGCCTGCTCGGCGGCAACAACAAGCTCGGCTGGGATTTCGACATCTACGTCCACCACGGCGCCGGCGCCTATATCTGCGGCGAAGAGACCGCGCTGCTCGAAAGCCTCGAAGGCAAGAAGGGCCAGCCGCGCCTTAAACCTCCGTTCCCGGCCAACATGGGCCTCTACGGCTGCCCGACCACCGTCAACAACGTCGAATCGATCGCGGTTGCCCCGACTATCCTGCGCCGCGGCGCCGGCTGGTTCTCGTCCATGGGCCGTCCGAACAATGTCGGCACCAAGCTGTTCATGCTCTCCGGCCACGTCAACAAGCCGTGCACCGTCGAAGAAGTAATGGGCATCACCTTCCGCGAGCTGGTCGACAAGCATGCCGGCGGCATCCGCGGCGGCTGGGACAATCTGCTGGCGGTCATTCCGGGCGGCGCGTCCTGCCCGATCGTGCCGGCCAAGGACATCATGGATTGCCAGATGGATTTCGACGGCCTGCGTGCCGTCGGCTCCTCCTTCGGCACCGCTGGCGCCATCGTCATGGACAAGTCCACCGACGTCATCAAGGCGATCGCCCGCATCTCGGCCTTCTTCAAGCACGAGAGCTGCGGCCAGTGCACGCCGTGCCGCGAAGGCACCGGCTGGATGTGGCGGGTGCTGGAGCGCATGGTCAGGGGCAATGCCCAGAAGCGCGAAATCGACATGCTGTTCCAGGTGACCAAGCAGATCGAAGGTCACACCATCTGCGCGCTCGGCGATGCGGCGGCCTGGCCTGTCCAGGGCTTGATCCGGCATTTCCGTCCGGAGATCGAAGCACGTATCGACCAGTATACCCGAAACGCGACGGCGCATGGCGCCGTCCTGGAAGCTGCGGAGTAGCCACGTGACGAAATCGGGCAAAGAGCATGAACGGGAGGCGACGGATCGTCCGGCGCTCGATCCAGCGCGCATGCCCGATTTTTCCGAGGCAATGAAGCTCAATCCGCTGATGGCGAACATGGCTGCCGCAACCGCGATCGGTTTCGGTATTGCCACGCAGATGGCCGGGGTGTTCTTCGGCGCGTTGCAGGGCGCGATGGAAGCAGGTAGCCGCCAGAAGGCGACCGAGGAAAAACCGACCGCCGCGACACCCGCCAAAGCTCCGGCGCCTGTGGAAACACCATTGGTCGTGGAGCCGGTTGTTGCTGCCGTTGCCGCAAAGCCCGCGCCGCTCGCCGAAAAGCCGAAGGCGCCGCGCAAGGCAGCTGCTCCGGTTCTCAAGGCGGCACCCGTTGCCGAACCGGTCAAGAAGCCGGCCGCCAAGGCTGCGCCGGCAAAAGCTGCGCCCAAGGCCGCTCCGAAGGTTTCGGCCAGGCAGCCGGCTCCGGTAAAGCCGGCGAAGGCGAAGACGGCCAAGGCACCTGCGGGCGGCGACTTGAAGCAAATTTCGGGCATCGGCCCGAAGCTGGAAGGGGTCCTGAATGACATGGGCGTGACGAGCCTTGCGCAGGTCGCTGCCTGGAACGAAGCCGATATTGCCCGCTTCGACAAGCAATTGGGTTTCGAGGGACGCATCAGCCGCGACGACTGGGTCGGCCAGGCGAAAGCTCTGTTGAAATAAAAGAACATGTCCCCCGAGTCGCCTGACCCCCAGGAGACCCAAAGGATGGAACTAAGGACGTAAGTGAGACGATGGTTAAGCTGAAGGTTGACGGCAAAGAGGTCGAAGTTCCGGATCATTTCACGCTGCTTCAGGCATGCGAGGAAGCCGGCGCCGAGGTCCCGCGCTTTTGTTTCCACGAACGTCTTTCGGTCGCCGGCAACTGCCGCATGTGTTTGATCGAAGTGAAGGGCGGACCGCCGAAGCCGGCAGCCTCCTGCGCCATGGGTGTGCGCGATGTCCGCGGCGGCCCGAACGGCGAGCTGCCGGAAATCTTCACCAATACGCCGATGGTCAAGAAGGCCCGCGAAGGCGTGATGGAATTCCTGCTGATCAACCATCCGCTGGATTGCCCGATCTGCGACCAGGGCGGTGAATGCGACCTGCAGGACCAGGCGATGGCCTTCGGCATCGACAGCTCGCGCTACACGGAAAACAAGCGTGCGGTCGAAGACAAGTATATCGGCCCGCTGGTCAAGACCGTGATGAACCGCTGCATCCACTGCACGCGCTGCGTCCGCTTCACCACCGAAGTCGGCGGCATTTCCGAACTCGGCCTGATCGGCCGCGGCGAGGATGCCGAGATCACCACCTATCTCGAAAGCGCCATGACGTCGGAACTGCAGGGCAATGTCATCGACCTTTGCCCGGTCGGTGCGCTGACCTCGCGTCCCTTCGCCTTCACCGCCCGTCCGTGGGAGCTCAACAAGACCGAATCGATCGACGTGATGGACGCCGTCGGCTCGGCGATCCGCGTCGATACCCGTGGCCGCGAAGTGATGCGCATCATGCCGCGCGTCAACGAGCAGGTGAACGAGGAGTGGATCTCCGACAAGACCCGCTTCATCTGGGACGGGCTGAAGACCCAGCGCCTCGACCGGCCCTACGTCCGCAGGGACGGCCGCCTTCAGGCTGCATCCTGGGGCGACGCCTTCGGCGCCATCAAGGCTGCGGTTTCCGCAACGTCCGCTGCAAAGATCGGCGCGATCGCCGGCGATCTGGCTTCGGTCGAAGAAATGTATGCCCTGAAGGAGCTGATCCGGTCGCTCGGATCGGAAAACCTCGACTGTCGCCAGGACGGGACGGCGCTTGATCCGTCGCTCGGCCGCGCAAGCTATATCTTCAACCCGACCATCGAAGGCATCGAACAGGCGGGCGCACTGCTCCTGATCGGCGCCAATCCGCGCCTCGAGGCAGCCGTCCTCAACGCTCGCATCCGCAAGCGCTTCCGCCGCGGCAACTTCCCGATCGGCGTGATCGGCGAAGTCAGCGAACTGCGTTACGTCTACGACTATCTCGGTGCAGGCGCCGAAACGCTGTCCGACCTCGCATCCGGCGCAAACAGCTTCGCCGACAAGCTGCGGGCTGCAAAGAACCCGATGATCATCGTGGGGCAGGGGGCTCTTTCCCGTGCCGACGGCGCGGCGATCCTTAGCTCGGCCGCCCAGCTTGCCGGCTCGGTCGGTGCGCTGACCGATGAGTGGAACGGCTTTGCGGTCCTGCACACGGCCGCTGCCCGTGTCGGCGGCCTCGACCTCGGCTTCGTGCCGGGTGCGAAGGGCGTCAATGCCAGCGCCCAGCTGGCCGGCATGGACGTCCTCTTCCTGCTCGGCGCCGACGAACTCGACTTCTCGAAGAAGGGCGCCAAGTTCACCGTCTATATCGGCAGCCACGGCGATGCCGGCGCGCACAATGCCGACGTCATCCTGCCGGGGGCGGCCTATACGGAAAAGTCCGGCACCTGGGTCAATACCGAAGGCCGCGTCCAGATGGGCAACCGCGCCGGCTTCGCGCCGGGCGAGGCTCGCGAAGACTGGGCGATCATCCGCGCGCTCTCCGATGTGCTCGGAAACAAACTGCCATTTGATTCGCTGAGCGCCCTACGTGCAAAACTCTATGCCGACTACCCGCATTTCGCCGCCGTCGACGAGATTGCAGCGGGCTCGGTGAACGAAATTGCCGCACTTGGCCAAAAAGCCGGTGGTATGACCAAGTCCGGGTTTGCGTCGCCGATCAAAGACTTCTATTTGACGAACCCGATCGCTCGCGCTTCGGCCGTCATGGCTGAATGCTCGGCATTGGCCCGCAACAATTTCCAGGCTGCGGCGGAGTAATTTTGAACATGGACTCGTTCTTTTCCATCTACGTCTGGCCGGGCATCGTCATGGTCGCGCAGTCGCTGCTTCTGCTGGTCTGCCTGCTCGTCTTCATCGCCTATGTTCTACTTGCCGACCGCAAGATCTGGGCGGCGGTCCAGCTGCGCCGCGGCCCGAACGTCGTCGGCCCCTTCGGCCTGTTCCAGTCCTTCGCCGACCTTTTGAAGTTCGTCTTCAAGGAGCCGGTCATTCCGGCTGGCGCCAACAAGGCCGTCTTCCTGCTCGCACCGCTGGTCGCCGTGCTTCTGGCTCTGTCGACCTGGGCGGTGGTGCCGCTCGCGGACGGATGGGTGATTGCCAACATCAATGTCGGCATCCTCTATATCTTTGCGATCTCCTCGCTCGAAGTCTACGGCATCATCATGGGTGGCTGGGCTTCGAACTCGAAATATCCGTTCCTCGGCGCGCTCCGCTCGGCGGCGCAGATGGTCTCCTATGAAGTCTCGATCGGCTTCGTCATCGTCACCGTTCTGCTCTGCGTCGGCTCGCTGAACCTCACCGATATCGTCAATGCCCAGCATGACGGCCTCGGCACGAGGATGGGCCTGCCTGCTTCCTTCCTGGATTGGCACTGGCTGGCGCTGTTCCCGATGTTCGTGGTGTTCTTCATCTCGGCGCTTGCCGAAACGAACCGCCCGCCTTTCGATCTTCCCGAAGCGGAATCGGAACTGGTTGCCGGCTTCATGGTCGAGTATGGCTCGTCGCCATACATGATGTTCATGCTCGGCGAATACGCAGCTGTCTGCCTGATGTGCGCGCTGACGACCATCCTGTTCCTCGGGGGCTGGCTGCCGCCGGTCGATATCGGGCTCCTCAACTGGGTACCGGGCATCGTCTGGTTCATGCTGAAGTCGATGCTCGTCTTCTTCATGTTCGCCATGGTGAAGGCCTTCGTTCCGCGCTACCGCTACGACCAGCTCATGCGCCTCGGCTGGAAGATCTTCCTGCCGCTGTCGCTCGCCATGGTCGTCATTACCGCATTCGTGCTGAAGCTGGCGGGATGGGCATGATCATGACCGTGAACATGTCCGCCCAAGCTTTTAGCATCATTGGAGAATAAAGATGGCAAGTCTCGGCCAGGCCGTGAATTCGCTGTTCCTGAAGGAGTTCGTCGGGGCGTTCTTCCTGTCGATGCGCTACTTCTTCAAGCAGAAGGCGACGATCAACTACCCGTTCGAAAAGGGCCCCGTCTCCCCGCGTTTCCGTGGCGAGCATGCGCTGCGCCGTTATCCGAACGGCGAGGAACGCTGCATCGCCTGCAAGCTCTGCGAGGCGATCTGTCCTGCCCAGGCGATCACCATCGAGGCCGGCCCGCGCCGCAACGACGGCACCCGCCGCACGGTGCGTTACGATATCGACATGGTGAAGTGCATCTATTGCGGCTTCTGCCAGGAAGCCTGCCCGGTTGATGCGATCGTCGAGGGGCCGAATTTCGAATTCTCGACCGAGACGCGCGAAGAACTCTATTTCGACAAGGCGCGTCTGTTGGAAAACGGCGACCGCTGGGAGCGCGAAATCGCTCGCAACATGGCAATCGATGCGCCCTACCGCTAAGGCGGGGTGATTTGTCCGGCGCCCCCAATCAGCGGGCGGTGCCGGTGACATCTGGATGAAATACCCGGCGCATATCACAAGGCCGGGTTTCGACGGGTAGGGGCATTCGCCCCGATCCCGGTGAGGGACGAAAAGGCACCACGATGGGTCTGCAGGCAATCTTCTTCTATCTCTTCGCGTTCATCGCGGTGGCGTCGGCGTTCATGGTCATTTCGGCCAAGAACCCGGTGCACTCGGTGCTGTTCCTCATCCTGGTCTTCTTCAACGCCGCCGGTCTCTTCCTGCTGACAGGCGCCGAATTCCTGGCGATGATCCTGCTGGTCGTCTATATCGGCGCCGTCGCGGTTCTCTTCCTCTTCGTCGTCATGATGCTCGACATCGACTTTGCTGAACTGCGCTCCGGCGTGCTGCAATATGCGCCGATCGGCATATTGATCGGCCTTATCGTGGCTGCGGAACTGGTGGTCGTTGTCGGTGGCAGCGTGCTCACCCCGGAAGCGGCGAAATCGATCACCATGCCGATCCCGAACCCGGCGACCCGCACCAACACGGCGGCGCTCGGCGACGTGCTCTATACGAATTACGTCTACTTCTTCCAGATCGCCGGCCTGGTGCTTCTGGTGGCGATGATCGGCGCGATCGTGCTGACGCTGCGTCACCGCACCAACATCAAGCGTCAGGACATATCACAGCAGGTGGCCCGTACGCCCGCGACCGCTGTCGAAGTGGTCAAGGTCAAGCCGGGCCAGGGCGTCTGAGGCGGGAACAAGGAACAAGAAAAATGGAAATCGGACTTTCCCATTACCTCACGGTCAGCGCCATCCTCTTCACGCTCGGCGTCTTCGGCATCTTCCTGAACCGCAAGAACGTCATCATCATCCTGATGTCGGTGGAGCTTATCCTGCTCTCGGTCAACCTGAACATGGTGGCCTTCTCCTCCTTCCTGAACGACATCGTCGGCCAGGTCTTCGCATTGTTCATTCTGACCGTGGCGGCCGCCGAAGCGGCCATCGGTCTTGCAATTCTCGTCGTCTTCTACCGCAATCGCGGTTCGATCGCCGTCGAAGACGTCAATATGATGAAGGGCTGATCGGGTCATGATCTACAAGGCAATCGTCTTTCTTCCCCTGATCGGCTTCCTGATCGCCGGCCTGTTCGGCCGCTCGATCGGCGCAAAGGCGTCCGAATACGTCACCAGCGGCCTGATGATCATAGCTGGCGTGCTCTCCTGGATCGTCTTCTTCAACGTCGCGCTCGCCCATGGCGAAGCAGGCGAAGTGATCAAGGTTCCGGTCATGCGCTGGATCCAGTCCGGCGGCATCGACGTCGAATGGGCCTTCCGCGTCGATACGCTGACGGCGGTTATGTTCGTCGTCGTCAACACCGTCTCGACGCTCGTGCATGTCTATTCGATCGGCTACATGCACCACGACCCGCATCGCCCGCGCTTCTTCGCCTACCTGTCGCTGTTCACCTTCGCGATGCTGATGCTGGTTACGGCCGACAACCTCGCCCAGATGTTCTTCGGCTGGGAGGGCGTCGGTCTGGCGTCCTACCTGCTCATCGGTTTCTGGTTCAAGAAGCCGTCTGCATCCGCCGCCGCCATGAAGGCCTTCATCGTCAACCGCGTCGGCGACTTCGGTTTCGTGCTCGGCATTGCCGGCGTCTTCGTGCTGTTCGGCTCGATCAGCTTCGAGACGATCTTCGCCGCTGCCGCCACCTATCTGCCGGCCGCAGGCGCTCCGGAGGCGTCTCAGGTCATCGCCAACATCTTCGGCATGGAGGTGACGAAGAGCGGTGCGATCACCATCGTCTGCCTGCTGCTGTTCATGGGCGCGATGGGCAAGTCGGCGCAGTTCCTGCTGCACACCTGGCTGCCGGACGCTATGGAAGGCCCGACCCCGGTTTCGGCGCTTATCCATGCCGCGACCATGGTGACGGCCGGCGTCTTCCTCGTCGCCCGCATGTCGCCGATCTTCGAACTGTCGCCCAATGCTCTGCTTGTCGTCACCGTCATCGGCGCGATCACCGCTTTCTTCGCGGCGACCGTCGGCCTCGTCCAGAACGACATCAAGCGCGTCATCGCCTATTCGACCTGCTCGCAGCTCGGCTACATGTTCGTGGCGCTCGGCCTCGGCGCTTACGGCGCGGCGATCTTCCACCTGTTCACGCATGCCTTCTTCAAGGCGCTGCTGTTCCTTGGCGCCGGCTCGGTCATTCATGCCGTCGACGGCGAACAGGACATGCGCTACATGGGCGGCCTTCGTAAGCACATTCCGGTCACCTTCTGGATGATGACGATCGGCACGTTGGCGCTGACCGGCGTGGGTATCCCCGGAACGATGCTCGGTTTCGCCGGCTTCTTCTCCAAGGACGTGATCATCGAAAGCGCCTATTCGTCGCATTCGCCGGTGGCGGGCTTCGCCTTCACGCTTCTGGTCATCGCAGCGCTGTTCACCAGCTTCTATTCCTGGCGCCTCGCGTTCATGACCTTCTTCGGCAAGCCGCGCGCATCGGCCGACGTCATGCACCATGTGCATGAATCGCCGATGGTCATGCTGGCGCCGCTCTATATCCTTGCTGCCGGAGCGGTTGTCGCCGGCGTGCTGTTCGAAGGTTATTTCTTCGGCCACGAATATCCCGAGTTCTGGAAGGGCGCGCTGTTCACGCTTCCGGAAAACAAGATCCTCGAAGAGTTCCATCACGTGCCGGTCCTGGTCGCCTGGAGCCCGTTCATCGCCATGGCGGTCGGCTTCGTCACGGCCTGGTATTTCTACATCAAGTCGCCGTCGACCCCCCGTCGTCTCGCCGCTTCGCAGAAGGTCCTCTACGAGTTCCTGCTCAACAAGTGGTATTTCGACGAACTCTACGACTTCCTCTTCGTCCGTTCCGCCAAGGCGCTCGGCCGGTTCCTGTGGAAGAAGGGTGACATCGGCGTCATCGATACCTACGGCCCGAACGGCGTTGCCGCCCGCGTGGTCGACGTCACCAACCGGGTGGTCAAGTTGCAGTCCGGTTACCTCTATCATTATGCGTTCGCGATGCTGATCGGCATCGCCGCCCTCGTCACCTGGATGATGCTCGGGAGCTCGATCTAATGACCGACTGGCCAATTCTCTCGACGGTCACCTTCCTGCCGCTGGTCGGCGTACTGTTGCTGCTTCTGACACGGGAAGACGGCCCCTTCGGGCGCCGTAATATCCTCAACGTCTCGCTGTTCACGACGGTTTTCACCTTCATCGTCTCGCTGTTCGTCTGGATCGGTTTCGACAATTCGAATTCCGGCTTTCAGATGGTCGAGAAGCACAACTGGCTCGGCACCGGCATCTCCTATCATCTCGGCGTCGACGGCATCTCCATGCTGTTCGTCATCCTGACGACCTTCCTGATGCCGTTCTGCGTGCTCGCCAGCTGGAATACGATCGAGAAGCGCCTCAAGGAATACATGATCGCCTTCCTGCTTCTGGAAGTGGTCATGACCGGCGTCTTCGTTTCGCTCGACGTCGTGCTCTTCTACGTCTTCTTCGAAGCGACCCTCATTCCGATGTTCGTCATCATCGGCGTCTGGGGCGGCAAGGACCGCGTCTACGCGTCCTACAAGTTCTTCCTCTATACGCTGCTCGGCTCGGTGCTGATGATGCTCGCCATCATGGCGATGTACTGGCAGGCCGGCACCACCGACATTACCGAACTCTTGAAATACGGTTTCCCGGCCGGCATGCAGACCTGGCTCTGGCTCGCCTGTTTTGCAGCCTTCTCGGTCAAGATGCCGATGTGGCCGGTGCATACCTGGCTTCCGGACGCGCACGTCCAGGCTCCGACTGCGGGCTCGGTGATCCTTGCCGGCGTCATGCTGAAGCTCGGCGGCTACGGGATGATCCGTTTTTCGCTCGCCATGCTGCCGATCGCGTCGGAACATTTCGCGCCGCTGGTCTTCTCGCTGTCGGTGATCGCCATCATCTACACCTCGCTGGTGGCGATGATGCAGGACGACATCAAGAAGCTGATCGCCTATTCCTCGGTCGCTCACATGGGCTACGTAACCATGGGCATCTTTGCGGCGAACGTTCAGGGCGTGCAAGGCGCGCTCTTCCAGATGCTGTCGCACGGCGTCGTCTCGGGGGCGCTCTTCCTCTGCGTCGGCGTTGTCTATGACCGGCTCCACACCCGCGAGATCTCCGCTTATGGCGGCCTCGTCAACAACATGCCGAAATATGCCGTCGCCTTCATGATCTTCACCATGGCAAACGTCGGCCTGCCGGGCACGTCCGGCTTCATCGGCGAATTCCTGACGATCATCGGTGTCTTCCGGGTCAACACCTGGGTGGCGCTGTTCGCGGCGACCGGCGTCATTCTCTCGGCCTCCTATGCGCTCTGGCTCTATCGCCGGGTCATCTTCGGGGCACTCGAGAAGGAAAGCCTCAAGGCATTGCTCGACCTTTCCGGCCGCGAAAAGCTCATCCTCTATCCGCTGATCGCCGTCACCATCTTCTACGGCTTCTATCCGGCGCCGATCTTCGATGCGACGGCAGCATCGGTGGACATGCTGGTGAACAATTATTCCGCAGCCCTGGCAGCGGCGAAAGACCTTGCACTCAACGTGCACTGAGACGGGACAAGACTGGACATGACCGCTGAAATTCTCTCCCTAAGCTTGCAGCTCTCGATGCCGGAGATCATCCTGGCCGTGGGCGCGCTCGCTCTTCTGATGATCGGCGTCTTCTCCGGCGACAAGTCCGCGCCGACGGTGACGGGGCTGGCGGTGGCGCTGCTGGCGGTTGCCGGCCTGTGGCTGATCTTCATGCCAGGCGAGGGCGTTGCCTACGGCGGCGCCTTCAAGCTGGATGCCTTCGGCCGCTTCATGAAGGTCCTGGCGCTCATCGGCTCGATCACCGCCATGGTCATGTCCGTCGGCCATGCGAAGTCGGATCAGCTCAACCGCTTCGAGTTCCCGGTGCTTCTGGTTCTGTCGACGCTCGGTATGCTGCTGCTGATCTCGGCGAACGACCTGATCGCCTTCTATCTCGCCCTCGAACTGATGTCGCTGGCGCTCTACGTCATTGCCGCCTTCAACCGGGACAGCCTGCGCTCGACCGAAGCCGGCCTGAAATACTTCGTCCTCGGCGCGCTCTCCTCCGGCATGATGCTTTACGGCATGTCGCTGGTCTACGGCTTCACCGGCAATACCGGCTTCGAAGGCATCGCCAAGGTTCTCTCCGCCGAGACCCGTGGCCTGGGCTTGATCTTCGGCATGGTCTTCGTGCTCGCCGGCGCCTGCTTCAAGATCTCCGCCGTGCCGTTCCACATGTGGACGCCGGACGTGTACGAAGGCGCACCGACCCCGGTCACGGCCTTCTTCGCCGCTGGTCCGAAGGTCGCCGCCATGGCGATCCTCGTCCGCATCGCTTCGGATGCCTTCCTGCCGATCATCGCCGACTGGCGCCAGATCATCGTTTTCGTCTCGATCGCTTCGATGCTGCTCGGCTCGTTTGCCGCGATCGGCCAGCGCAACATCAAGCGACTGATGGCCTATTCCTCGATCGGCCACATGGGCTACGCCCTTGTCGGCCTTGCCGCCGGCTCCGAAACGGGTGTCTCCGGCGTCGTCCTTTACATGACCATCTACATGGTCATGACCTTGGGCACCTTCGCCTGCATCATGGCGATGCGTCGCAAGGAAGGCGGCAATGTCGAGAATGTCGACGATCTCGCCGGCCTGTCCTCCACCAAGCCGTTCATGGCGGTGGTGCTGACCGCGCTGATGTTCTCGATGGCCGGCATTCCGCCGCTCGCAGGCTTCTTCGCCAAGTATTTCGTGTTCGTCGCGGCGATCGAAGCCAAGCTTTATGCGCTGGCGGTCATCGGCGTGCTCTCCTCGGTCGTCGGCGCCTATTATTACCTGCGCATCGTCAAGCTGATGTGGTTCGATGAAGCCAAGGGCGAGTTTGCCCGCATCTCCGGCGAACTGCGCTTGGTCTTCGGCCTTTCCGGTCTCTTCGTCACGGCCTATGTGCTGATCGGCGGACCGATCGGCACGGCGGCAAGTGCCGCCGCGAAGTCCTTCTTCTGAGAATGCCGGGAGCAAGGGACCGCTTCTCGCTCGATGCGTTCCGCCACGAGGCGCTCGATGAAGTCGGATCCACCAATAGCGAATGTCTCGCCCGCGCTCGCGCGGGCGATTCCGGTTTGTTGTGGCTGACCGCGACGCGCCAGCTCGCCGGCCGTGGTCGCCGTGGCCGGGCCTGGCCATCGGAACCCGGCAATCTCTA